>JAYVXL010000508.1:0-5136 GCA_043785185.1 Myxococcales bacterium | reverse complement strand
CCGGGCTACCGCGCGCCGTTCGAGCGCCTCGCCGTCGCGTTCGCCGTGCTGCTCACGAACAAGGGCGCGCCGCTCATCTACTACGGCGACGAGATCGGCCAGCCCGGCGCCGGCGATCCCGACAACCGCAGGATGATGCAGTTCGCCGGCCTCTCGGCCGATCAGCAATACTTGTACAATACCATCAAGGCGCTCACCGCCGCGCGCGCGGCGCACCCGGCCCTAAGGCGCGGTCGGCGCGCGACCCTCGGGGTGACCGCCGACGCGTGGGTCTATTCGATGACGACGACGGGCGACACGGTGTACGTCGCGATCAACCGCGGCGACGCGCCGGCGAACGTCAACGGGCTGCCGGCGGCCCTGCTGACGGAGCTCGTGACCGGCGCCGCCGCCACGGGCCCGACGGCGACCGTGCCGCCGCGCCAGGCGCGCCTCTACGTGGCGAAGTAGCTCCGACCGCTCGACGCGGTCCGGCTCTCGCGTAGTCTGAGAGGAGATGCTCGGAAAACGCGCGAAGGCGGCGCTCGGGTGGACCGTCGGATTCGGCGCAGCCTACGCCGCGATCGGCCTGCTCTTCACGCGCGGCGTCGAGGCGAAGATCAACCTCTTCCACGCGTGGTGGTGGACGGCGACGACCGAGTGGCCCGGCGCGGCGCTCTTCCTCGACCGCATCGGCCACGGAACCATGAACGCGCTCGCCTTGAGCGGTCTCGTGCTCTTCGTCGCGACGGGGCTCGGCGCGCTCGGCGTGGCGGGGCGCATCGTCGTGCGGGCGCGTGTTCGCGCGGGCGGGCGCGACGCCCTCGCCTTCGCGCGCGGCTGGGCCGAGCGCCATCCGCGCTGGGCGCGCGTGCTCTCCGCGGCGCCGGCGTCTCTCCTGGCGGTGTGGTGCACCTATTCGGGAACGTCGCTGCCGTTCTCGAACGATCGGGCCGCGCCCCTGTCGTTCGTCCTCGCCATGCACGCCCTCTACGCCTTTCCCGCGGTGCTCGCGGCGCTCGGCTGGACGGCCCTCACGCGCGCGGGCGTGCGCGCGCTCTCCGCGCCGGTGATCGACGAGGCGGAGGCGGCGCGCAGCGACGTCGCGCCGAGCGAGCTCGCGTTCGACGCCGTGGCCGTCACGCGGGAGACGCGCGCGGCGATCGGCCTCATGGGCACGGCGGGGCTCGCCATGGCCGCGTGGGCGGCGACGCTCTCGACGCGCGCGCTCTTTCACGACCCGCGCGTCGCCTTCGCCATGGCCGGCTACGTCGCGCTCGCGCTCGGCAGCGCCGCGCTCTTTCGCCGGGCGTCGCGGGTCGCGATCGGGCTCGATGGCGTCTACGTCACCGGCAGCTCGCGTACGCGCTTCCACGCGTACCGCGACGTCGATGACGCCCGCGCGAGCGGCGACGACATCGTCCTCCTACGCGGCGCGCGCGTCGTCTTGCGCCTGCAGCTCCACGGCAAGGACGCGTCGCGTCGCGCGGCGGTGACCGAGCGGCTAGAGGCGGCGATCCGCCGCGCGAAAGAGGCGGCGCGAGAGGCGGCCACCGGCTACGTGACCGCGGCGTCCAAGTCCGAGCTCGCGCGCGTGGCCCAAGGCGCCGCCCACTACCGCGCCGCCGCGCTTGGGGCCGACAAGCTCTGGGAGCTCGTGGAAGGCCCGGCGATCGACGCCGAGACGAGGACGAGCGCGGCGGCGGCGCTCGTCCGCGCGGGCGACGCGCCGTCGCGCGTACGTTTGCGCGTCGCCGCCGATCGCTGCGCCGATCCGCGCGTCCGCGTCGCGCTGCAGCGGCTCTCGGAGGGCGACGTCCCCGAGGACGAGCGCGACGACGAGCCGGCCGTGGTCACCGCGCGGCGCGCGGCAAATCGATGACGCGCAGCTTCCGCTTGATCTGGTGCGCCCCTCCGAACCCGGTGGCCTCGGTCGTCCACAGCGGCGCCACCGCCGTCGCGACGCGGAACTGCACGAGCGCGCGCCGCTGCGCCACCGCGGCGGGGTCGGTCACCGTGTCGAGCGGCAGCGCCGCGATTGCTTTCCGCCCGATCGCCCCCGCGTCGCGCCCGATCGCCGTCCAGTAGCTGGGCCGCGCGCCGAACTGCGTCATGTACGCGCGCACGTCCGGCTCCGTCACGTCGGCCGCGCGCGCCGCGGTGACCGGGACGACGCCCGCCGTCACGGCCAGGAGCGAGACCTGCGGCGCGCGCATCGTCGTCGAGCCGTCGTCGAGCGTGAGCACCACCGTGAACGGTTTGCCCGAGCTCCCGAGCTCGCGGATGACGTCCCGCGCGCACTCGACGGGTCCGGCGACGACCGCGACCTTCACGCCTTGCTTGCTCCACTCGCCGATGGGGAAGCGCGCCTCGCCGGCTTGCCGCTCCTCGAGATCGCACCCCACGAGCGGAAGAAAGAGCGGGAACCCGCGCCCTTCGAGGATCGGCGTCGGCGCCGACCCCACGACCGCCGCCTTCGCGACGCGCCGCGCGGCGAGCTCGTCGGCGATCGCGGCGAGCTCTTCGTCGCGCGATTGACCGAGGACGAAGCCCCACCCGGGCGCCGCGGCGGCAGCCCCCTGGCCCGCAGGCTCTGCGCCCGCGTGGGGCAGCGACGGGGCCGCCATCGTCACGACGGCGACTTGATGCGCCTCGCCCCACGCGAGCGCGCGGTCGGCGGTCTTGCCGTCGAGCGCGGCGAGGATGACGCCGACGCCTTCGCCCACGAGCTCCTCGAGGGCCGCCTCGGTCCGCGCGGCATCGCCGCCGTCGTCGCGCGTGACGAGGTGCACGCCGTCGCTGCCGGCCGGGTCCATCCGCGGTAGGCCGAGCGCCCACGCGACGCCGCGCGACACGTCCGCCGCCTCGTCGCGCAGATCGACCGACGCCGTCGGCAAGAGCAGCCCGATCGTCCGGCCGGCGAAGCTCGTGAGCCCGCGCTTGCTCGTCGCGATCTCGCCGAGCGCGACGCCCGCGTCGCCGCTCACGAACGACGGGCCGGCGTTGCTGTCGAGCAGCCAGCGCGCGAGCGTCGGGTCCCCGCGCGCGATGGCCTCGGCCGCGAGTCGCTCGGCGATGAGCCGCTGGATGCCCTCGCCGTAGCCCGTCGCCGTGCGGTTCGCGCGCATCGCGCGGTAGGTCTGCTCGAGGACGGCCTCGGGCATCTTCGCGAGCTCGGCCTGGAGCTTGGCCTGCGCGCGCTCGCGCCGCTCTTCCGACGTGGCGCGCAGCCACGCGTCCATGTACGCGATGGCCTCGAAGTCGCGCCGCGTCTCGAGCGCCGCGCGCGTGATCTCCTCGAGGAACAGCTCGCGCGCCGTTCCGTCGACGATCTTGCCGACGAGCGGCAGCAGCGCCTCGAGCGCCGCCTCGGGTTGCTTGTCGTGGCGGAGCTGGCGCGCTTCGGCGATCGTGACGACGTCGCGCGTCGTCCCCGGCTCGACCGCGCGGAGCGTGGCGAGCGTGCGCTCGGCCCTCGGCCAGTCGCCCGCGTCCATCTGCTCGAACGCCAGGTACGCGCGCACGAGCGCCGCGCGGCCGTCCTTCGGGTACGCGGCGAGGAACGCCTCGAGCTTCGGCCGCAGCGCGCCCGGGCTCCCGCCGTCCGTCGCCTCCCATGCCTTCTGGATCGCCCCGAACGCGGCCGTCGCCGCCGGCGTCGCCGCGAGGCTGGCGACGGGCCGCGCCTCGCCCCCGCCACCGCCGCACGCGCTTCCCGTCGCCGCCGCGCCCGCAATCCCCGCCACGCTCGCGCAAAAAAGCACGAAACGAAAAGCCTTTTCGGCGCTCACGTGGCTTGACGGCGGACTCACGTATCCCCTAAACGCTTAGCTTACCGTGACGGGCATCGCTGACGAACCTTCGCGCGCGCGGAACCTCCACGCGCTCTCGGGCGTGCTCCCGGTCGGCGCGTTTCTCGTGCTGCACCTCTTGACGAACGCGCGCGCGCTCGCCGGTCAGGAGGCGTTCGTGCGCGCGGGCGAATTCTGGGAGCGCCTGCCGCTCTCGGCGCTCGGCGAGATCGTGCTCGTGCTCGTGCCGCTCGCGTTCCACGCGGGGTACGGCGCCCTCCTGCTCGTCCGCAAGGCCGACGGCGCGTCGCCGTACCCGCAGGCCTGGCGCCCGATCGTCCGCGGCTCGGCGTGGGTGACGCTCGCGTTCATCCTCTACCACGCCTACGCGCTCGGGCTGCCGCGCTGGACGCACGCCGTCGCCGCCTCGAGCGCGCACACCGTCCTCGTGGCGCACTTGTCGCGCGCGACCGGCAGCGCCGAGGGCCTCCTCCTGCCGTGGACCGCGTTCGTGTACCTCGTGGGCCTCGCCGCGACGACGCTCCACTTCGCGATCGGCACCTGGGGCTACCTCGTCCGCAGCGGCCGCGCTTCGACGACGGGCGCCCAGCGGACGCTCGCCAGGGGCTTGGCGGCGGCCGGTCTCGCCCTATTTGCATTGTCTGCGATGACCGTCATCTCCCTCGCGAGCGGCTCCCCGCTCTTTCCGGCGGCTCCCGACTCGCCGCCGTGCCCGGCGCCGGCCCCGGCGCCCGCTGTCCCCCGTCCTCCGTCCTCCTCTTCGTAAGAGAAGAAGCCCCATGGCCCAAAAAAGCGTCACGTACAGCAATTCGGGCAAGGTCCGTCGCGTCATCGTCGTGGGGGGCGGCCTCGCCGGCCTCACGACGGTGATCAAGCTCTGCGAGGCGGGCGTCCCGGTCGACCTCTTCTCCCTCGTCCCCGTGAAGCGCTCGCACTCCGTCTGCGCGCAGGGCGGCATCAACGCGAGCGTGAACACCAAAGGCGAAGGGGACTCGCCGCAGGTGCACCTCGAAGAGACGGTCTACGGGGGCGACTTCCTCGCGAACCAGCCGCCGGTGAAGGGCATGGCCGACGCGGCGCCTGGCATCGTCTTCATGCTCGACCGCATGGGCGTCCCGTTCAACCGCACGCCTGAGGGGCTGCTCGATTTCCGACGCTTCGGCGGCACGCTCTTTCACCGCACGGCCTTCGCCGGGGCGACGACAGGTCAGCAGCTCCTCTACGCGCTCGACGAGCAGGTCCGCCGCTACGAGACGATGGAGGTCGAAGACGACCGAGGCGTCGTCATCCCCGGCGAGCGGATGGTCCGCAAGCTCGAGTTTTGGGACTTCCTCTCCGTCGTGCA
>JAYVXL010000507.1:0-5140 GCA_043785185.1 Myxococcales bacterium | reverse complement strand
GTGAGGGGCTCCACAAGAAGCTGCGCTCGTTCGGGCTGTAGTGCGGGGCGGCGGCTATGACGGGCCGCTGAGATCGAGGTCGGTGGGGTGGACGCCCGGATCGGCCGCGGCAGGGAGGCGCCCGTAGACGTTGCCGCTGAGCGGATCGACGGCGCTCGGCGCGACGTCGGCCAGCGGGCGCAGCGCGAAGCCGCGCGCGGTCAGCTGCGGGTGCGGCACGACCAGGCGCGCGGTCTCGACCGCGAGGCCATCGATCCAGAGCACGTCGAGATCGATCGTGCGCGGTCCCCATTTCTCGCGGCGCTCGCGCCCGAGGAGGCGCTCGATGCCGAGGAGCGCGTCGAGCAGCTGCTCGGGCGCGCCCTCGTAGTCGAGGAGCACCGCGGCGTTCAGGTAGCGCGGCTGCGGCGGGCCGACCGGCTCCGTCTCGTACACGCGCGATACGCGCTGCACCTTGGCGACCTTTCGCAGCGCGCGCACGGCCGCGCGCAGCTGCGCCAGCCGATCGCCCAGGTTGGCCCCCAGGCCGACGACTGCGCGGAGGAGAGGCACCACGGGAGCGTACCGCGTTCTACTGGCGCGCGCGGGCTGCTCGGCGCGCTTCCAGCCCGGCGACGCGTCCGCGTTCGTCGGCGTCCCGGCGAGGCGGCGTCGGCCCCAAATCGCTCGCCCGCGTCGTCCGCATGCAGGCGCTGCTCGCCGCGATGGCGGAGGGACGGCGCCCCTGGGCGGCGCTGGCGCAGGAGCTCGGCTGGAGCGATCAGTCGCACCTCGCGCGCGATCTTCGCGAGCTCGCCGACCTCACCCCGGGCGAGCTCGCGCGGGCGATGGCCATGTCCGATTTCTCCAATCCCCCGCACGGCCCGCTTGGTACGACGTCTTCACCATGAAGACCGTCCACACCACCAAGGCCACCCCCATCCTCGTCGTCGACGCCATCGAGCCCGCGCTCGCGTTCTGGACGGGGCCGATGGGCTACGCGAAGACCGTCGAGGTTCCCCACGAAGGGCGCCTCGGCTTCGTGCTCCTCACCAGCCCGCGCGGCGAGGTGATGCTGCAGACGCGCGCGAGCATCGCCGCGGACATGCCGAGCCTGAAGCTCGACGTCACGTGCGTGCTCTACATGGACGTCCCGTCGCTCGACGATGCGGTCGCCGCGCTCGCCGGCGCGGAGGTCGTGGTGCCGAAGCGCGAGACGTTCTACGGCGCGCGCGAGATCTTCGTGCGCGATCCGGCCGGCAACGTCCTCGGGTTCGCCGAGCACGTGGCGAAGTAGTCAGAGGCGAGCGCGCGCTACGGCTTGGTCCCCTCGAGCAGGAGCGGGTTGGTGAGCGCGCCCTTGTAGCCGCCGTTGACCTGGCCGTTCTGCACGAAGAAGAAGTAGCTCGCGTCGCGCTGACCGGCGAGCGAAGCCTCGATCGTGATGACCGCGCCGGGGTCGGTGTCGAACCGGAAGCCGTGGATCTCGGCGCCGGTCACGGTCGCGAGATCCAGCTCGTTCGCGGCGGGGTTCAGGATCGAGCGCCCGGCCGGCGCGTCGGCCTGCACGGCGATGACGCCTTGCTTCACGTTCACACGCACGGCGAACTGGCAGGTAACCGGCCCCGACGTGTTCACGTTCGTGTCGCACGTCCACCAGACGTTCCAGTGCCCGCCCGACGCGTACTCGACGAAGACGCCCACGCCCTCGCCGGGCGACGCGTTCATCGTCTTGTCGGTGTCGATGTCGACGAGGATCGGCGTCACGTTGCTCGGGCCGGCCGACGGCGCGCCGCCGGCGGAGGGGCCGCCCGGCGGGTAGTCGTACCGCGAGTACGGCGGATCGGTGCGGACCGTGCACGCCAGGGCGAGCTGGGCCAGCGCGGCCGCGCAGAGGAGCGCCTTCGCGGGGCTCATCGCCGACCCCCGCCACGCGAGCCGCCGCGGAAGCCGCCGCCGCCGCCGGCGCTGTGGTGCGGCGCAGGCGCGCTAAAGCTCGGCTGCGGCGCGTGGAACGTCGGCGCCACGACCGTAGGCGCGGCCGTGTGGAACCCGCCGCCGCTCGGCGCCGAGTATTGGCTGTAGCCGCCGCCCGCGGGCGCCGAGTAGTGCGGCGCGCTGTACGACGGGGCCGCCGAGTTGTGCGGCGCGCTGTAGCTCGGCGACGGCGCCGAGTAGTGCGGCGCGCTGTACGACGGAGCGGCCGAGTAGTGCGGCGCGCTGTTTGCGGGGGACGGCGCGGCGTAGCGCGGCGCGCTGTACGCCGCCGACGGAGCGCTGCCTCCGTACTGCGTCGGACCGCTGTAGTAGGGCTGCGGGTGCGGAGTCGGCGCGACGCCGCGGTACTGCGGCGCGGACGCCACGGGCGCGTGCTGCCCGAGGGTCGTCGCGCCGCCGTTGTATGCGCCGTAGTGCGACGGCGCGCTGCCGCCGATGCCGAAGGGCTGCGGGCCCGGGTTGACGGAGGCCGGCAGGTGCTGCGCGAGCGCCTGCTGCGGCGGGTGGCCGCCGACGCTCGCCGCCGTCCCCGGGTTGGCGAACTGCTGCGCGCGGGCCAGGCCGCGGTTGGCGCCCGGGCCTGGCGGGCTGGGGATGCCGAGCGAGCGCGGCGGCGGGCCGCCGACGGCCGGATGCGCGGGCGAGTACCCGCCGACGGTCGGGTTCGCGGGAACGTACGGGCGCGTGTGCGACGCGACGACAGCGACCTGGGGCCCCGCGACGATGTGGGAGCGCGGCCCGCCGTCGTAGAACAGGTACGTCGAGTGGCAGAACACGAACGGCGCGACCGGCACGTAGCCGATGCCGACGGCGTAACCGCCGCGCCAGTACCAGGTCGGCGGCATCGGCGCCCAGCCGACGTAGCCCCAGTCATCGTAGCCGTGACGCCACGAGACCCACGCGCCGGCGTACGTGCGGCCCGGGATCCACGCCCAGCCGCTTCCGCCGATGTAAACCCAGCGACCGTAGTGGAACGGCGCCCAGCCCCAGTCGTAGTCGCTCACCCAGACGTAGTCGTTGTCGTAGGCCCAGTGGCCCGCGGTGACGTACGGCGAGAAGTCGCTGCCGACGACGGTGGGCGACGGCGACCAGACGGTGCCGTACGTCGTGTCCTCGGCCCACGAGCCGTATGGGTCGAGCACGGGCTTGAAGTCGGCGAGGGCGGACGGATCGGTGTCCGCGTACTGCGTCGCGTCGGCGCCGACTTGGATGTCGCTCGCCTGCGGCGCGAACGCAGACTCGGCGTTCGCTTCCGTGCGCCCCTGCTGTGGCGGCGCGATGGCGGCGGGATCGCTCGCCGCGACCGCCGGCTCCGGACCGTCCGCGCCAGGCGGCGGGGGGTACTGGGCGGACATGTTCGACGACTCTTCCGCGCACCCGGTGAGGGCACTGCTGAGGAGGACGGCGGCTGCGATGGCGGCAAGTAACTTCATGGGGTGCCTCGGAAGGGACGAACGCCTAACCGTCAGACGTTGCAATGCCCAAGCCGTTGCCAAATGTGCGTCTTTTTTTAGCGGAGTCCAGGGGTTTCCCGCGGCGGGCGGGCAGACTGCCCCGGGGCTAGGCGCCGACCGGGACAGGCCGCGCACGCGCCGGGCCGACGGGGCGTGCGCGCCCCGGACGGCTTGGCAAATCGCCCGAGCGAGCGAGCCACTTTGGCAACGCCCTGCGACCCACGGCGACAGCCCAAGCATTATTCCCGGCTCGACGCCGGGAGGCGCCGTGCACGAGCTAATCGGCGGAGGCGTCGTTGACGCCGCCGTCGCCCATGACGCCGCTGTCGGGGGGCGTGCCCGCGTCGCGCGGCGGCGGCGGGGGGTTGCACGAGGAGCTCCTCACTTCCCAGAGCCCCGTCGAGGGGCTGCATTCCGCTAGCGTGGTCGGCTGGCCGCCGAAACACGGGTCGTAGGTGCAGGAGGCCGGATAGTGACGCGCGCAGGCGGCGCACGACGCGCCTGACGTCGGCTTGGCCGCCGGACATGCGACCGTGTACTTCGCGGCGCTCACGCTCCACGTGCCGCCCGCGCAGGTCGCGGTGTTCGTCCCCTCGGCCGTGCACGCGTCGGGGTACGTGCAGACCATGTCGTTCGCGCACGTGCTTCCGCCGAGTGGCTCCGTGGCGGGGCAGACCGGGGCGGGCGGGTTGCAGATGGCGCCCCGCCTCTCGAAGCGCCCATCGACGCACCGGTACGCCGGACTGCACGGCCCCGAGCCGTAGGAGCAGACCCCGTCCCCTGCGACCGAGCACCCGTCGCCCACCGCAGGCGCCGCGCTCGGGCAGCTCTGGAGTGGTGGCGGATTGCCTCCTCCGACACTCCCGCCGCACGCCACAACGGCCGCGGCGGCCGCGGCGGCCGCGAAGGTTGTGACGAACGGGGTTCGCAGCTTCGCGCGCTTCTTGCCGATCATGCCTGCGACGAATGCACGTCGCGTGCTCGACCAAACGCTTTGAAATCACGCCGGCCGTCGGCACACGTCGGCACACGCGAAGCCCTCATCCGACCGCCCGCGTCGCGGTCTCTTCCGCCACCGCCTCGCGGACGAACGCGACGATGCGCTCGCTCACGCCGCGCAAATCCTCGAGGTGCGGGCAGTGCCCGACGTTCGGTGGCCGCTCGATGCGCGCGTGCGCCGGCAGCGCGCGGCGGAAATGCGCGAGGTGCGACTCCGGCAAGAGGCGCTCCGAAGCTCCCCACAGAAGCAAGATCGGCATCGTGAGGCGCGCGAGCTCGGCCGCGGTCGCCAGGCCCTCCCGCGGCGACGTCGCGAAAAGCTCACGAACCGCGCGTCGCCCGAACGCCGCCGGGAACTCGTGCGCGAGCAGCGCCATCATCCACGGCGCGCGGTGGTAGAGGCGCGCGATGAATCGCGCGGCGTCGGCGCGCGTCTTCATCGCGAACGTCCGCTCGAGGTCCGCCCACTCCTCTTCCGTCGACGGCGCGCCGGCCGGGGACAGGAGAACGAGCGCGCGCACGCGGTCCGGCCGCGCGGCCGCGTAGCCGAGCGCGAGCGCGCCGCCCATCGAGTTGCCGACGAGGACGACCGGCTCGCCCAGCGCGTCGATCGTGTGGGTCACGGCGGCGAGCAGCACCTCCGGCGTGTGCCGCGCGGCCTCTGCGCTGAAGCCGTGGCCGAGGTGATCGGGCGCGACGACACGGCGCGC
>JAYVXL010000506.1:0-5140 GCA_043785185.1 Myxococcales bacterium | reverse complement strand
AGCACGACGCCGTCATCACGCTCGGGCGCGGCGCCGACGGGGCGAACGTGCTGGCCGACGCGCACGAGCGCGCGCACGAGGGCCTGGACTACTTCGAGACGGGTCGCGGCGGTGACGTGACCTACCACGGCCCGGGCCAGCTCGTCGTCTACCCCATCGTCGACCTCAAGCCCGATCGCCAAGACGTGCGCAAGTACGTCCGCGACTTGGCGGAGGTGATGATCCGCCTCGCGAAGGACTTCGATATCTCCGCCGGCGTGCCGCGCGACCCGAAGCTCGTCGGCGTTTGGGTCGACCTCACCGCCCCGCGCGCGCCGTGGTCCCAAGCGCGCGCGGACGCGGCCGGCGCCGCGGACCTCGCCAAGCTCGGCGCCATCGGCGTGCGCCTGTCGCGGTGGGTCACGATGCACGGCTTCGCCTTCAACGCGACGACCGATCTGACCGCGTTTCGCCACATCGTCCCGTGCGGAATTCGGGATCACGGCGTGACCTCGCTGGCCGCCCTCGGGGTCTCGCCCCCCCCTATCGAGGAGCTCGCCCGGATGGCGGCGGCGCACTTTTGCGCGGTTTTCGGCGCCGAGCTGGCGCCACCGCGCGCCTAACGTAGCTCGCGGCCGCCGCTTATTTATGGCTCGTTTCGCCGCGTGCTAGCGTTTGTACGTTGATTCCCGGACGCGTCCTCATCATCGAAGACGACCCGTGGACCGCGAGCGTTCTCGCGAAGTTCCTGCGGGAGCGCGGTCACGAGGTGTTTCTTTGCGGGGACGCGCGCGGCGGCTTCCAGAAGGCGTGCGAGTGGATGCCGGACTGCATCGTGTGCAACACGACGTTGCCGGACATCGACGGCTTCTGGGTCGCGCGCCGCGTGCGCACGGAGACGACGCCGGTGGCGACCACGCCGTTCTTGTTCGTCACGAGCGAGGCGGAGCGCGAGGGGCGCATCCAGGGGCTGCACGTCGGCGCCGACGCGTACATGACGCGCCCGTTCACCAACGACGAGGCCGTCGCGCAGGTCGAGGCGCTCATCGAGATGGCGCGGCGCCTGCGCGCGCGGCGTGACTCGTTCGTGAGCGAGGCGCCGACGAACGGGCGCGGCGCCGCCTTCCGCGGTGACCTCGCGCAGATGTCCCTCGCGACCGTCCTCATGGTGCTCGGCATGGAGCGCCGCGCCGGCCGGCTCAAGATCACGACCGACGGTCACGCCGCCGAGCTCCTCGTGGTCGCCGACACGTTCGCGGCCGGCGAGCTCGACGGCGAGCAGCACCCGCCGCTCGACGTGCTGCGCGTCGCGCTCAAGTGGAAGAAGGGCACGTTCTACTTCCGCCCGACGACCGACACCGTCGCCGACGGGCGCGCGTCGGTGAGCGCGATGCTCCTCGAGGCGATGCAGCTCGAGGACGAGGCCGCGGCCGGCAAGCGGTGACGGCGCGCCCTGTGGCTCAAGCCGATGGCGGTGCCTTGGCGCCCCTGCGGAGTCGCGCGGCGACGGCCATCACGAGCCACGTGAGCGCGCCCAGCGCGAGCCCGCCGGCGGGCGCGAGGAGCGCCGCGCCGAGCGCGAGATCGGCGGCGAACGCGGCGAGCCCGCGCGCGTGCAGCGCCGCGCGATCGAACGGCAGCGCGTGACCGGTGCGCACGAGCGCGCCGAGCTGGATTTCCGCGACCGCGATGAACGGCGCGGTCGGCGGGATCGACACGTTCGACGCGACGGCCCCGACGCGCGCGTCGAGCTTGAGCAGGAGGCACACGGCGAGGACCAGCGGCAGGTGCGCGCCGTACAGCGGCGTCAGGCCGATGAGCGCGCCCACCGCGACGCTCGCGCCCGCGCGCCACGGGGTGAGCTCGCCGCCGCGCAGCCGCGCCCACGCGGCCCGCAATCCCGCGCGCAGGCCGGCCGCCTTCACCCGCGCGCTCTCGGCGGGCACCCGAGCGCCTTCGCCCGCTCCCCCGTCACGCCGTCGGCGGCGCGGAGCGCCCGGCGGCGATCGTCCGCAGGTACATCTTCGCGCGGGAGTTGTCCTCCTCGAGGCCGAGGACCTTCGTCCACGTCGCCTCCGCCGCCGTCGCGTCGCCCATCGCGAGCAGCGTCACGCCGAGCTGGAGCAGCGCCGGCACGAAGTTCGGTCGCGCGGCGAGCGCGGCCTCGTAGTGCTCCTTGGCGCGCGGCAGGTTATTCACCTCGCGCAGGAGCCCGCCGAGCTTCGTCTGCAGGTCGGCGAACTGGGGGCAAAGGTTCACGGCCTTCTCGAGCTCGCCGATCGCCTCGTGCGGCAGCGCCGCGTCCGCGTACGCCTGCGCGAGGTCGGCGTGCATGTTGGCGAGCTTGCCGCGCGCGAAGGCGTCGAGGGTCTGCACGCTCCCCGTCGGGTTGCCCTTGATGCGCTTGTAGACTTGCTTGGCGGCGTCGTACTTGCCGCGGTCGTTGTAGGTGACCGCGAGGTTGAGCGCCGCCTCGGTGTACGCCGGGTTGATCTCGAGCGCGCGCTCGAAGTGGCGCTCGGCCTGGACGAAGTTGCCGCGCGAGTGGCAGATGACGCCGAGCATGTCGTGGACGTCGGCGAAGCGGTCGTCGTGCTCGAGCACCTGACGGAGCAGCTCCTCCGCCTTGTCGAACTCACGTTTCGCATAGTGCTCCCGCCCTACGAGCAGAAGCTGCTTCACGCGCTCATCCATGGGCGGAGGCTACCAGCACGGGTCGTGCCACGTCACGCTCGAGATTGTTGCCGAATTCCGCGCCGGCCGCGCCGTCGTGCCGGACGCGATTGCGCCAAGGTCCGGCGGAGGCTATGCCCCCTCGGCTGTGCCCGAGCCGGAGACCATCCCCCCTGGCGGCGCCGAGCCGACGCCGACGTCGCTCATGCCGACGAGCGACGCGCCGCCAACCCCGCCGCGCGGCGTCGGTGATGTCGGTGACATCGGTGACGTCGGTGACGGCGCGAGCCCCGGCGTCCCGCGTTGGGCGAAGATCGGCGGCTCGTTCCTGGTGGGCGCCCTGTGCGCCGTGCTGATCGTCTACACGATGGAGGCGCGCGCGAAGCGTGAGCGCGACCTCGCGGCGCGGGCCGCGCCGCCTCCGCCCGTCGAGGTCGCCGCGCCCGCGCTCGTCTTGGGCGGCGTCGACGCGGACGCCGCGCTCGCGGGCGACGGCGGCGCGCTCGTGGGGGACGCGGCGCCCGCGCCGATCCGGCCCGTGTGGCGGGTCGCCGAGATGAAGGGCGACCCGAGCGTCGACCTCGTCGAGGGCATCATCGGCAAGCGCCCGTTCTCGACGGCGCTCATCGTGACGGGCATCGCGCGCGCGGAGATGCAGCGCATCGTGAAGGCGTTCCAGGACGTGCGCTCGTTCGATCGCGTCGGCCCCAAGGACACGTTCGTCGTCGCCAAGGAGAAGAAGACCGGGCACGTCGTCGCCTTCGAGCTCGCGACGTCGCCGGGCGACGTGTGGCAGGCGCGCGAGCCCAGCCCGGGCGTGCTCGAGGGCAAGAAGCTCGAGCTCGTCGTCGAGCGCGTACGCGTCGCCGTCGGCGTCGTCGTCGAGGGCGATCTCCGCGCGAGCGTCGTCAAGGCGGGGCTCGACGACGATCTGCTCGACCAGCTCGACGACGCGCTCGAAGGCCACGCCGAGCTCGCCGATCTGCGCCCCGGCGCGCGCCTGCGCGTCGTCGCGACCGAGGAGCGCGTGCAGGGAAAGTTCGCGCGCTACGTCGAGATCGACGCGGTCGAGTACACGCCGGCAGGCGGCGCGCCGCCGGTCCGCGTCTACCACCAGGGCACCGGCAAGGCCCCGGGCTTCTACGACGCAAAGGCGCAGCGCCCGTTTCGCGGCGGCTGGCGCACGCCGGTGCCGCTCGCGCGCATCAGCTCGCGCTACAACCCGCGCCGCATGCACCCGGTCTTGCACGTCGTGATGCCACACAACGGCATCGACTTCGCCGCCTCGCCCGGCACACCGGTCTACTCGTCGGCGGCGGGGAGCGTGTCGTCGGTCGGCGACGGCGGACCGTGCGGCAACATGGTGCAGATCAAGCACGCGAGCGGCCTGACGACCGCGTACTGCCACCTGCAACGCTTCGCGCCGGGCCTGCACCCTGGGCTGCACGTCGAGCAGCGGCAGCTCGTGGGCTTCGTCGGGCAGACGGGTCGCGCGACCGGGCCACACCTGCACTTCGCGGTGAAGCGCGGAGACATTTTCATGGACCCGCTCGGCCTCAAGCTCGACGGCGTGCGCGTGCTGCCACCGGAGGACCGCGAGGACTTCACCAAGACGCGCGTGGAGCTCGACGGCGTGCTCGACGCGATCGGCATCGCGGGCGCCGGCGGGGAAGCGGCCGCGGCGTTCGCGGCGGCGGCCGCTGCAGCTCCCGCCCCCGCTCCCGACGCGGGGCCCGAGGACACCGTGCTGGACGAGGCGCCGTAACGATTCTCGCGCGGGCGGTTCCCATTTCCCCAGGCTGGCGAGTTAACCCTCTCGAGACCGCCAAATGCCTTCCTTCTACACCCCCACCCGTCTCATCGTCCGCGCCGCGCTCGCCGGGGCTTCGCTGATCGTCGCCGCGCCCGAGGCCCGCGCCGACGCGCCGGCCGCGGCGCACGCCCACGCGTACGGCATCATCGTCGGCAGCAACGCCGGCGGGGCCGGCCAAGTGCCCCTCCGCTACGCGGAGGACGACGCGGAGCGCGTCGCCGCGGTCCTCCGCGACCTGGGGCGCTTCGGCACGACCGAGCTGCGCGTCCTCACCCGCCCCGACGCCGCGAAGATCCTCGCCGCCGTGGGCGAGCTCGTCCCCAAGCTCAAGGCGCACGCCGATCGCGGCGAGCAGGCGACGTTCTTCTTCTACTATTCGGGCCACGCCAAGGCGAGCGCGCTCACGCTCGGCGACAGCGAGCTCCCGCTCGGCCTCCTCCGCGAGCGGCTTCGTCAGGTGCCGTCGACGCTGACGCTGGTCGTGCTCGACGCCTGTCAGTCCGGCGCGTTCGCGCGGACCAAGGGCGCGGAGCCCGCCGCGGACTTCTCCTTCAACTCCGTCGCGCGCCTGACGACGAAGGGGATCGCCGTCATGGCGTCGTCGACCGGCCAGGAGCTGAGCCAAGAATCGGACGCGCTGAAGTCGTCGTACTTCACGCACCACCTCGTCGTCGG
>JAYVXL010000505.1:0-15757 GCA_043785185.1 Myxococcales bacterium | reverse complement strand
CGATCGCGCTCACTGCTTCTTGAGGGTCACGTTGCCGAGGTCGGTCTTCACGGTGATCGACTTCGCGCCGCCGGCCTTGCGGTTCGCGCTCGTCGCCTGCAGCACGTCGGAGAAATCCGCGTTGATCACTTTGCCGCCGGCGCCGCCCGCGGTGAGCGTGATCGTGTCCACCGTGAACGACGCCGGCAGCGCGAGCGAGACGTCCCCGTTGCCGCTCGACACCTCGATCGCCGCGCCGACGCCGGGGCTTAGGCTCGCCGTTGCGTCGCCGTTGTCGGTGTGCACGATGGCCGCGCCGAGGAAGCCGGTCGCCATGATCGCGCCGTTGTGGGCCGTCGCCTTCACGTTGGCAGGCGCTGCCGCGCTGCCCGCCGGCACGGTGACAGTGAAGCCCTCGCACGCGGTCGTGCCCGACGACGCGCTGCCGTGCTTCGACTTCGCTTCGCTGCAATGCACGTAGAGCTTGCCCGTCGACTCGTCGATCGCGATGGTGCTCGTCACGTCGCCGATCGCGGCGTCCGCGTCGGATTGGTTGTCGGCGAACGCGACGACCTTGGTCGTGATCGACACCTTGGTCGCCGTCGGATCGCCGGTCACGATGACGTCGCCGTTCGCGTTCTCGATCTCGACCACGTCGCCCGCCGCGACCGCGCGCGTCGACGTCTTGGTGACCGCGTTCGCGCCGACGTACTTCGTCTGCGGCTTGATGGTCACGGTGGCGTTGCAGCCGGCCGCGAGCGCGACGGAGAGCCCGGCGGCAGCGACGACGGACCAAAAAGAGGTGGGGGCCATTGCAAAGCGGCGCATGTCGGGCGTTCTCCTCGGTGGCGTTGGACTCGGCGGGCGCGGGCTCAATTCAAAGGAAATGCATCATTTCGCCGCGCGCGCCTTGGCGCCGTACACGCGGTGAACGTCGCGCGTCACCGGGCCGGGGCGACCGCCCCCGACGCGGTGGCCGTCGACGTCGACCACGGGCACGACCTCCCGGATGCTCGAGGTGACGAAGACCTCGTCCGCCGCGTAGAGGTCCGCGGGCAAGAGCGTCGCGATCTCGACGGGCGCCGCTTCCATCACCAGCGCCCGGGTGATGCCGAGCAAGAGACCCACGTCCGCGCCCGGCGTACGAATCTGTCCGCCCTTCACGACGAACACGTTCGACGTCGTGCCCTCCACGACGCGGCCGTCGCGGTCGAGAAGGATCGCCTCCTGGGCACCGCGCGCCTTGGCGTCGGCGAGCGCGAGGAGCGCGGCGAGGTAGCTCGTGACCTTGGCGCCCGCGGCCGGCGTGCCGTCCGCGGCGCGCAGCGTCGCCGCGGTGATCGCGCGGATGCCGACGTCGTACGGCGGCGGCGGCGGGAGCGGCTCGACGAAGATGACGAGGCTCGGCGCGCGCGCGAGCTCGATGTCGAGGCCCAGCGGCGCCTCTCCGCGCGTGAGCACGACGCGCGCGTAGCCGTCGTCGGCCTCGCCCTCGCGCGCCGCGGCGAACGCCGCGAGGACGTGGGCGCGCACGCCCTCCACGCCGCCGGGGAGCGTGATGCGAAGCCGTTCCGCGCTCCGGCCGAGGCGCGCCATGTGCGCGCCGAGCGCGCACGGCACGCCGTCGTACGTGCGCAGCGTCTCGAAGACCGCGTCGGCGTACAGGAAGCCGCGGTCGTAGACCGACACGCGCGCGTCCTCCGGGCGCGCGACGCGTCCGTCCAGGCTCACGAGGCGGCGCACGCGAGCTCCGGCGGGCGGACTGCGGCGCGCGCCGCGAGGTTGGCGGCCTCGATGCCGCGCTCGAGCCGCTCGCGCGCGCCCTCCGCGTCCGGCTCGACCGGCGCGCCGAGGACGACGGTGACGCGCGAGAACGGCCACGCGATGGCGAACCGGTCCCACGCGCGGCGGAGGACGATGCCGCGCGTCATCGCGCTCCCCATCGGCACGAGCGCCGCGCCGGTGGCGCGCGCTGCGAGGACGGCGCCCGGCTTGGCGACGCCGTAGGGACCGCGCGGCCCGTCCACCGCGAACGCCGCGTCCGCGCGCCCGCGCTTCATCGCGCGGACCAGGGCGGCGAGGCCCCGCGCGCCGCCGCGCGAGCTCGACCCCCGCACGATCGACAAGCCCAAGAGCCGGAGCGCGCGCGCCTGCATCGCGCCGTCCACCGAGAGGCTGACGAGCACGATCGTCGGCCCGCGGCGACGCCACGCGAGCAGCGGCCACTGCGTCCCGTGCAGGAACGCAAGGACCCAGGGCCGATCGGCCACCGACGCGAGCGCCGGGTCCGTGAGCACGCGCACGCGCAGCGTCGACAGCCAGAGCCGCGCCACGAGCCCGAGGAGGACCCCAACGGCCGCCCTCATGCGCCGGTCAGGCCTTGAGCTCCGCGAGCAGCGTCTTAGCGCGCTCGAGGCTCGGCTCGTTCTCGAGGGCGCGCTTCAGCATTTCGGCCGCGCGGACTTTGTCGCCCTGCTTCGAGCTGATCTCGCCGAGGTAGTAGAACACCTCGCCCTTCGAGATCCCCGCGTTGGCGTCGAGTCGCTGGCCCTGCAGGAGGAGCGCCTTGAACGTCTTCTGCGCGCGCTCGAGATCGCTCGCCTCGAGGGCGAGCACGCCGAGATCGCGGAGGACCGCGATGCTGCCGGGATCGATCTTGAACGCCATGTCGAGCTGCGCGAGCGCCGTGTCTTTGTCCCCGAGGAGCGCGAGCGCCTTGCCCAAGCGGTGGTGGTAGACCGACAGCTCCTTCACGCGGCGGTTGCCGTACGAGGCGATGACCCGCTCGAGCACCGTGGCGGCGTCGCGCTCGCGCTTGGCTGCCGTGTACGCGTCGACGAGGAGGATGAGCACCTCGCGGTCTTGCGGGACGAGACCCGACGCGCGCTCGAGCAGCGGCACGGCGTCGCCCGGCTCCTTGCGCTGGGCGACGTGAATCTCGGCGGCACGGCGAAGGAGGCGCACGACGTCCGCGGTCGCCGCGGGCGGAGGCGGGACCGACGCAGGTGCGGACGGCCGCTCGCTGGTGCGGGGGACGGGCGGCGCGACCTCGGGGTGATCGGCGGCGATGAGGTTGGCGTCTCCGACGAGGACGTCGGCGAGCTCGGCCCACTTCTTCCCTTTCTCGTAGAGCTCGCGCAGGCGGCCGCGCACGTCGGCGTTCTTGGCGTCGAGCTCGAGCGCGCGCCGCAGCGCCGCTTCGACCCCCGGGCCGTCCTCGAGCCTGCCGCGCGCCGCCGCCAAGCGGAGCGCGATCGCGACGCCCTCCTCGCCCGAAGCGTGCGCGAGCAGCTCGGACAGGGCCGTCCCCGCGCGCGCCCACGCGCCGCGCCCTTCGGCGAGCCGCGCGACCGCCTCGAGCGCGCCACGGTGCCCGGCGTCCCGCGCGAGGACCGCCTCGTAGGTCTCGAGCGCGCGCGTCGTGTCGTTGAGGCGACCCTCGTAGACCTCGGCCAGGCGAACGGTCAGCGTCAGCTCGGCGGCCGAGTCCCCGCGCCCCTTGGCGTGCGCGATCTGACCGTCGAGCAGCTCCGCGAGCTCCTCGTCCTTGCCCGTCTTTTCGTAGAGCTCGGAGAGCGCGAGCACCGCTTGCTCCTGCGTCGGCTCCTCGTCGAGGATGGCACGGAGGGTATCCGTGGCGTCGCGCGGGCTCTTGAACTGCTCGTTCTGAAGCTTCGCGAGGTCGAGGCGCAGCGCGGACCTCGCCGCGGGCGTCTTGGCGTTTTCGACGAGGTGCTGCAGCAGCTTCGCGAGCGCCTTCTCTTTGCCGGCGCCCGCGTACAGCTCACGCAGGCGCGCCGCGGCGGCCTCGTCGCCCGGCGCTTGCTCCAGGATCTCCTCGAACAGCTCGATCGCCCGCGGCGCGTCCCGCAGCTCGCTGCTGCAGATCGAGGCCGCGCGGTGCTTGAGCGCCACCTGCTGCGCGTCGTCGTCGGCGAGCTCCGTTCGCCGCAGGAGCAGCTTCACCACCTCGGCGAAGTCGCCCTTCGCCTCGCGCAGCTTGCCGAGCTCTTCGAGCGCCCAAGCGTTCGTGTCGTCCTCCGCGAGCAGATCGCGGAGCACGGCCTCGGCGAGCGCCGGGTCGGCGACGACGTCCTCGGCGAGGCGCTTCGCCTCCTCGAGCACGGCGCGCTTCTCGCTCATGCTCGCCTCGAGCTGCGCGCGCGCGCGCAGCGTGGCCACGAGCTCGCGCTCCCGGCCCGGCGCGCGCTGCAGCGCCTCGATCGCGCGGAGGATCTCGGCGTTCTCGGGGTCGCCCGCCAGCGCGTGCCCGAAGGACTCCTCGGCCGCGCGCAGATCCGACAGGTGCGCCTTCTGCCAGCCGGCGACGCGCATCCACAGCTCCGAGCGCGTCCCCGTCGGTACGTCCTTCGAGGCGGCGAGCGCGAGAGACAGCGCCGCCGTCGCCTCCTTCCAGCCGCTCGACGCCGCGGCGAGGCGCTCGAGCTCGGACAGCGCGTCGCCGTCGGACGGGTCCTCGGCGATCTGCGCCTCGACGACCTTGCGCGCGCGCGCGGCGTCGCCGACCTTCTTCTCGAGGATGACGGCGAGGTCGAGCCGAGCGCGCGAGCGATCGCGCACGTTGTTGGCGCGCGTGACCTTTTTCTCGTAGAGCGACGCCAACTCCTCGTTCTTGGCGAGCGCGCCATAGACCATCTCGAGCGCGTCGAACGCGTCGTCGAAGAGGTCCTCGTCGGAGAGCAGCCCCTCGATCGCGGCGCGGCTCACGGCGTGCTCCGGCGACTTCTCGAGCGCCGACCGAAGCGTCGCGAGCCCCTGCTGCTTCTCGCCGAACTCGGCGATCTGGAGGACCGCGAGGCGGTGGTACAAGTCGGCCTGCACGGGCGCGGCGGTCTCGAGGCCGATGCGGCGCTCGAGGACGTCCGCGAGCGCGCGCGTCTCGCCGAGGCGGCCGTAGAGGCGATCGAGGGCGGAGAGCGTCGCCGGCGCGTCGCCGGCCTGCTCGACGGCCTGCGCGTATGCTTTCGCCGCGCGCGCGTCGTCCTTCAGCTGCTCTTCGGAGATGCGGCCGAGGCGCACGAAGAGATCGGTCGTGATCGCGACGTCGAAGACCGCAGCGGCGCGTTCGCCGAGCGCGTCGGCATAGGCGCGCCATGCGCCGTCCCCCGCCTGCGCCGCGAGGCGCTCGAGCTGCGCGTGGAGCTCCGCGCGCGTGGGCTCTTCGGCCAGCGCGCGGAGCAGCGCGCCGAGCGCCCGCTTCGGCTCGGAGAGGTGGTCTTCGCAGACCGCCGCGAGCGCGCGGAGCGTCGCGCCGCGCGCCTCGGGCTCCGACTGCGCGCGGAGGCGAAGCTCGAGGACGGCGGCCACGTCCGCCCAGCGCGAGGCCGCGCGGAGCACGGGCTCGAGCGCGTCGGCGGCCTCACCGCGCAGCTCGTCGCGCGACTCGCCGATCTGGCGAATCGCCGTGAAGGCCTCCTCGTCGAAGCCGCTGGCGAGCACCTGACGGAACGACGCGAGCGCGCCCGCTGCGTCGTCGAGCTCGACGACGAGGAGGTGCCCGATTCGCTTCTGCAGCCGATTCTTGTCGGCGGACGCGGCGGCGGCAGACTGCTGCTCGAGGTTCTGCAGGAGCTCGGGCCACATCTTCTCGCGCGTGTAGAGCTCGTCGAGGCGCCGCAGCACCTTGGGCTCGCCGGGCTTGAGCACGAGCGCTTCGCCCAGGAGGCGCACGGCCTCGCGGCGGTCGCCCAGCCCGAGCTCGTAGCGATCGGCGGAGAGCGCGAGGAGCTCGAATTTGAGCTCGCCGTCGTCCTCGCCGCACAGGTCGACGCGGCGGCGGTAGAGATCGACCAGCCGCGGGGCGTCGTTCTTCGCCTCGTAGAGCGCGATGAGGTTGTCGATCGTGAACGCGCTCTCGGGCTCGAGCTCGAGGGCGCGCTCGTACGCGTCGATGGCGCCGGCGGAGTCTTCGAGCATGTCGCGCTTCGCCTCGCCGACGCGACGCCACAAGGCCGCGCGGTCCTCGTCGTTGGCCGAGATCTCGGCGCGGCGCACGAGCACGCGCACCTGCGCCGGCCAGTCGCTGAGCAGCGTCGCGAGGAGATCCATCTGCTCGAGCGGCTCTTCGTCCGACTCGTCGAGCTTGAGCAGGCGATCGTAGGCCTCGAGCGCGCGGCGCGGGTCGTCGCGACGCTTGTCGTGCAGGCGCGCGAGCGCGAGGAGGAGCTCCTTCTGACCCGGCCCCTCGAGCTTGGTGATGCCGTTCTCGTACGCCGCGGCGAGGTGATCCCAGCGCCTCGTGACCGCGCCGAGGCGATCCAGCTCGCCGCGCACCTCGCCGTCCTCCGGATCGAGCGAGAACGCGCGGACCGTCGCCTCGAACGCCTTGCCCGCCTCCTTGCCGCGCTCCTCCCAGAGCTTCGCCGTCTCGCGCAAGATGACGACCTGGTCGCTCGCCTGCGTCGCGAGCCCGAGGCGCTCGTCGTTGACGCTGATGAGGCGGCGCCAGTCGTCGGTCTGCTCGTAGATGGGCCGAAGCAGCTCGACGATGCGCGCCTTGTGCTCGGGCGCCGCGAGGAGCGCTTCCAGCGATCTCACCGCCTCCACGCCCACGCCGCTCTTTCCCGGCGGGACGAGCTCGACGACCGCCTGGTACTCGTCGATGGCCGCCGTCGGTTCTCCGAGGCGGTCTTTCAGGATGTGGCCGAGCTCGAGGCGGAACTTCGCCTCGTCCTCGGGCAGCGCGCTCTGCTCGGCGCGCTTGCGCGTCAGGTCGGCGAGGTCGCGGAAGCGCCCGCGACGCGCGTAGAGGCGCGCGAGCGACTCGAGCGACGTCGGGTCGGTCTCGTCGACCTCGAGCGCGGCGCGGTAGGTCTCGATCGCCTCGTCGTCCTCGCCGAGATCCGTCTCCTGGATCTGCGCGATGGTGTGCAGCGTCGAGAGTCGCGCCGCGGGCTCCTCGCGGTAGTCGAGCGCCGAGCGGTAGAGCGCCACGCGGTCCGCCGCGCGACCGCCGGCCTTGAGGAGGCGATCGATCGCGTCGAACGAGGCTTGGTCCTCTTCCGGCGCGAACGCGTGCGCGCGGCGGTAGAAGACGAGCGCGCGCGCCGGCTTGCCGTGCTTTTCGTAGAGCTCAGCGGCGCGCTTGGCCAGCTTCGCGGTGGCGGGCTCGTCGGCGGTGAGCTTCTCGAGCTCGCCCGCGAAGATGTCGGCGAGGCGGTCTTCGGCGCCGGCGACGCGCGCCAGCCGCTCGAGCTCGTGCCACGTCGTCTCGTCGGTCACGTCCTCGGCGAAGAGCTTCGCCGTCACGTCGAGCGCGGCGGAGTAGCTCTCCTCTTGCTCCTCGTGCAGCTTGACGAGGCGGCGCAGGAGGCCCCTGCGCTCGTCCGGGTCCTCGCTCGAGGCGAGGCGCACCTCGAGCGAGCGCATCACGTTGCGCCAGTCGAGACGCGCGAGGTACACCGCCTCGAGCATCGTCGCGGACTGCGCGGCGTGCGATTTGTCGGCCATGAGGCGCTCGAGCGCCTTCACCGTCGGCTCGTACCCCTCGCCCTCCAGCGCCGCGTCGTACTCGTCGAACGCGCGATCCATGTCGCGCATCCGCGTCTCGTACGTCTCGCCGAGCAAGTGGTGCAGCTCCGCTCGCCGCGCGGCGGTGACGCCAGGCGCCGCCAGCTGCCGCTCGTAGAGCTTGACGAGATCGTCGAAGCGCTCGGCCTGGGCGTAGAGTCGCTCGAGCGCGCTCAGCGCCGGCGTCTCCATCGCGAGATCGAGGATGTCCTCGTACGTCTCGATGGCCGCGCGGCGATCCTGCAGCGTCTCGTCGCAGAGGCGCGCCTCTTTGTAGAGGATGGTCTTCTTCTCGGCGTCGGTCTCCGCCGCCTCGGCCCGCCGCTTGAGGACGTCGAGGAGTGCGGGGGCGTCGTGCGCCTCGCCGTAGAGCGACTCGAGCGCCTCGAGCGCGCGACGATCGTCGCCGCGAAGCTCCAGGGCTTTCACGTAATACGCGCGGGCCTTCTCGGCGTCGCCGAGCTTCTCGCCCGCGCGGGCCGCGATCTCGACGAGCACGTCGAGCTGCAGGTCCGGCTCGAGGATCTCCGGCGCGATGCCGCTCAGGATCTCGACGAGATCCTTCCAGCGGCCCGTCATCTCGGCCAGCCGCTCGGCGCGCTCCAGCCACGCGCGGAACGTCGGCTCGCTCGCCGCCTCGCGCAGGGCCCGCGACACGTACCCGAAGGCGCGCTGCGGATCGGCGAGCGGCCCCTCGGCGACGTTCGCCGCGAGCGAGATGGTCATGAGCTTCTCTTCGACGCTCGGCGAGTACTCCGTCTCGATCTCGAGCACGCGCAAGAAGCGCATGTGGTCTTTTTCGGCCTCGTAGAAGGGGCGGAGGATGCCGGAGACCTCGCGGCGCGCGTCGGCGTCGGTGAGGAGGCCCTCGAGCGCGTTGCGACTGACCGCGTGCTTCGCGTCGATGGCGAGCGCCTGCTTGTGCGCCTCGATCGCGCCCGCCACGTCCTTGAGCCTCTCGAGCCGCACGACGCCGAGGCGCGCATAGAGGCCGAGGAGATCCTTCGGCTCCTCGGTCAGCGCGACGTCCGCCTCCAGCGTGTCGGCCAAATCCTGCCAGCGACCCTCGACCTCGTACAGCTTCGCGAGGGCGGCGAGCGTGCCGCGCTCCGGTCCGAAGTCGTCGATCGCCGCGCGGTACGCGAGGATCGCCTCGGGCACGTCGTTCAGCCGCTCCGCGAGCGTGCTGGCCGTGCGCAGGAGGAACGTCTTGCGGGCCGCCGCGTCGCCCGCGCTGCGCTCGCGCGCGCGGAGCACCTCCACGAGCGCGCGCCACTCCTGCGTGCGCTCGTAGAGCCGATCGAGCGCGGCGAGCGCGGTCTCGTCGCCCGGGTCGTCCTCGAGGCGCGACTTCCACGCCTCGGTCGCGGCGCGCGGGTCCTCGAGCGTCGCCTCGCAAAGCTCGCCGAGGCGCGCGAGCAGGACGCGCCGCGTCTGCCGGTCCTCTTCGAGCTTCACCTCGATCTTCAAGATCGTCGCGAGCTCGGCGCTCTTGCCCGCGCCCGCGTACAAGCGCTCGAGCGCGCGCGCGGCCGGAAGCGCGAGCGCCGGGTCGTCGGGGTCGAGGTCGAGAACGCGGCGGTACGCCGTCTCGGCGCGCGCAGGGTCCTTGAGGTGCTCCTCCCAGATGCGCGCGACGGCGCCGAGAATCTCGGCGCGCGGCTGCGGCGCGTCCGCGCCCTCGGCGGCCTTTTCGAGCACCTGCGCGGCCCGTTCGAGCTGGTTCAAGCGCCGCGCGATCTCGAGTAGCCGGTCGCGCGTGTCGGCGTCGCCGGGGACGAGCGGCACCAGCCGCACGTACGCCTCGAACGCGCCAGGATCATCGGTGAGGCGCTCGTCGCGGAGCTCGGCCACGCGACGCAGCAGCTCGCGCCGCTCGATCGGATCGGCCGCCGATTCGAGGCGCACCTCGAGCACGCGGACGAGATCGCGCGCCTCGTCCTTCTGCGCGTAGACCTGCTCGAGCACCGTCGCCGCGCGCGAGCGCAGCTCCGGCACGAGGAGGCACTTCTCGACGAGATCGCGGGCGTCGCGGCTGTTCACGTCTGCCTGCAGCACGTCCTCGAGGTAGCCGAGCGCCGTCCGCGGGTCGGCGAGCTTGTCGATGTAGAGGCCGCCGAGACGAAGCTTGATCGCGAGCGCTTCGTCGAGCGTCGCGTTGCCGAGCCGGCGCGTCAGCAACTGGGCGAGCTTCGCCCATCGGTCGGTCGCGCCGTAGAGCACGTCGAGCGCGCGCGTGGCTTGCTCGTGCTGCGGCTCGATCTCGAGGATGCGCTCGTAGTAGCCGATGGCCTTTGCCCGGTCGCCGGTGATCTCCTCGGAGACGAGCGCGACCTCCGACAGGAGCTCCGCGCGGCGCGCCGCGTCGGGCGTGGCCTGCACGGCGCGCTCGTACAGCGCCTCGAGCTCCGCCCACTTCTCGCGGGTCGTCAGGATCTGCTTCAGGCGCGCGAACGCGCGATCGTTGGACGGGTCTCGGGCGAGGATGCGATCGAGGTACGGCGTCGCCTTGTCGATTTCGCCGAGCATCTCGTCGTAGAGCGTCGCGGCGCGCTCTGCGAGGTCGGCCTCGACGGCCGGCGGGAGCCCCGTCTCGCCCTCGGGCGGCACGGCCTGCGCGATCGCGTCGACGAACGCCTGGGAGCGCTGCGTGCGGTTCGCGAGCACGCCGAGGCGGTCCCAGAGCGAGAGCTCCATGGGGAACTCGCGCGTGGCGCGCGCGAGCACCTCGAACGCGGCGCCGTTCGCGTTGAGCTTCTGGTGGACGCTCGCGAGGCGCTCGTAGAGCGCGATGCGATCGGCCTTCGCCGCGGCGGTCGCGACGAGGACCTCGAGCACCGCCGCCTGGCGACCGAGCTGGCCGCTCGCCGCGTAGCACCCCTCGAGCGTCTCGGCGGCGAGCGCGCGCGTCTCGCCGACCGTGAGCAGCTCCTCGACGACAGCGACGGCCTCGGGATCGTTCGGCGTCGCCTCGAGCGCGCGCCGGGCGGCGGCGAGCGCGTCGACGGGCCGCCTCAGCTCCCCCATGTACAAGCGGGCGAGCTCCACTTCGCGCGTCGCGCGCTCGGCGCCGGCGCGCTGATCCCGATCCTTCTCGAGGAACTCGGCGGCGCCGGCGGCGTCGCCTGCGCTCTTGAGCAGGCGCGAGAGCGCCCGGAGCGCCTTGCCCTGCTCCGGCACGAGCTCGAGCACGCGGCGGTAGAGCGCGATCGCCTTCTCGGGCGCCGCCCACACCTCTTCTTCGAGGATCGCCCACTCCTGCAGGAGCTCGAGCTTCTGCTCGGCGCCGCCGCGGGCGACGCGCAGGTCGAAGAGCGCGCGCAGATCGTCGCGCCGGTCGGCGCCGCGGAGGAGCTTGTCGAGCGCGACGACGCTCCCCTCGTCCTCGTCGTCGTCGTCCACGAGCGCCCGGTACGTCTCGACCGCTTGATCGAGCTTGCCGAGCTCCGTCGCGTAGATGTCGGCGAGCTTCGCCTTGAGGGCGCGGCGATCCTCGCGCTTGCCCTTCTTCCCCTTGCCGCCCTTGCCTCCTTTGTCGCCCTTGTCTTGCGTCCGCTGGACGAGGGCCTCCACGAGCGGCTGCCAATCCCCGGCCGCGCGCGACGCCGCTTCGAAGGCCTCGAGCGCGCCGTCCTGGCTCGGCGCCAGATCGTACGCCTTGCGCACGTACCCGAGCGCTGCGGCGCGATCGCCGAGGTGATCGCCGGTGACCTTGGCGAGCTTGCCATAGAGGGCGAGCGTCTCGGCCTCGTTCTCCCGCTCGCCGTTGCCCTGGCCGTGGCCGAGGAGCACCTCGTACAGCGCGGGAAGGCGGGCCCACTTCTCTTCCTTCTCGTAGATCGGCACGAGCGCGCGCGCCGCACGCTCGTCGTCGGGGCGCGCGGAGAGCACGCGCTCGTACGCGCGAAACGCGCGCTCCGGGGCGTTCAGCTTGTGCTCGAAGATCGCCGCGGCGCGGAACGACAGGCCCAGCTTGACGTCCAAGTCCGGCGCCTTGTCGGCGGCGCCCGAGAGCACGTCGACGAGCCCCTCCCAGTCGCCGAACTTGGCGTAGAGCTGCTCGAGGCCGTCGTAGTCGCCCATCGCGAGGTGGCTGTCGCGCAGGACGCGCAGCGCCTTCGCATGGCCCGGTGACAGGTCGAGCACGCGCTGCCACGCGCGCATCGCGCCCTCGTGATCGGAGAGCCGATCGGCGTAGACGCCGCCGAGCTTTTGGAGAAGGGCCAGCCTGGACGCGTCGTCCGTCACGTGCTCGGCGCGCTTCTCGAGCACTTCGGCGACCGTCTTCCAGTCCTTGTCGCGCTCGGCCTGTCGCTCGAGCGCGTCCAGCGCGGACGTGCTCCGCGGGTCTTCGGCGAGCACCATTTTGTAGAGGCGCATCGCGTCGGCGCCCCGGTCGAGGCGCTCGGCCGCCAGCTTGGCCATCTCCGTCCACGCCTCGCGGCGCTTGTCGCCGTCCAGGATCTTCGTCTCACGCTCGAGCAGCTCGTAGAGGGCCTTGTACGCGCGGCGCTTGCCGTACAGCTCCTTCAGCTTGTCGATCGCCTCGCGGTCGGCCGGGAGCGCCTCGTGGAGGCTCTCGTACGCGTCGATCGCGTTCTGCGCGTTCGAGAACTGGTCGAGCCACCGCCGCGCGATCGCGCGGAACAGCTCCGCCTTCACGCCGGCGTCCTTCTCGAGCTCGGCGAGGCGCGACTGCGTCGTGAGCAGATCGCGCCAGCGACCGAGCGCCTCGTAGACCCTCGAAAGCTCGCGCACCGCGTCCGCGTTCTCGCGATCGAGCGCGATGATCTGCGAGAGCACGGTGACGAGCGCCGAGTCGCTCTTGATGTGCTCGCGGTAGACCTCGGCGATCTCGCGGAGGATCGGCAAGCGGCCCCACGGGTCCTCCGCGGGCACCTTCTCGAGCTCCGAGCGGAGGAGGTCGGCGAGCGCGTTCCAGCCGCCGGTCTGGCGGTACAGGCGCTTCAGCGCTTCGCGCGCGTCCTTGTTCTGCGGATCGCTCCTCAGGATCGCGCGCCACTGCTCGATCGCCTTGGTGGCGTTGGCGCCCTCCTCGGCGAGCTTGGCGATCTCCGCCGCGATGCGCGCGCGCTCCGGGCCATCCGGCATCGCCCGCTGCGCTTCGGTGAGGATGGTCATGAGGCGACCGCTCGCCGCGTGCAGATCCTTCCACTGCCGGAAGAAGTCGAGCATGCCGGGGTGCGCGGGCTCCACCTTGCGGAGGCGCTCGAAGAACGGCTCGGCCGCCTCCGGCGAGCTGCGCATGCGCCAGTGCACCATCGCGACTTGGAGGATCGTCCCCGCGTCTTGCGCGCGCGACGTCGAGAGCTGTTCGTCGTAGAGCGCGACGAGGTGGTCCCACATCTCGCGGGCGGTGAAGAAGTCGACGAGCGCGCTGGTCGCCTCGGGGTGCCCCGGCGACAGATCGATCACGCGCTCGTACGCCGCCGCCGCGCGCTCGGGCGAGCCGAGCTTCTTGCGCATGACGCGCGCGAGGCGCACCCATCCCGCGATTTTCTCCTCTTTCGCGGCGGCCTCGGTGGCCAGCTGCTCGAGCGTCGCCGCGAGCTCTTGCCAGCGCTCCGCGCTGCGGTAGACGCGCTCGAGGAGCAAGGACGCGCGGCGGTTCTTCGGGTCGATCTCGATCGCCTCTTTGAGGCGAAGGATGATCTCTTCGAGCAACGCGAGGAGCTGCGGCTCGCGAGCCTTGTCGCCTTCGAAGGACGGTCGCCCGTAGCGGTACGCGGTCTCTGCCGCGCTGACGAGGAGCGAGCTGCGGAAGCTCCCCTCCCCGGCCGCCTTGGCCTCTTCGAGGTAGCGCGCCACGAGGCTCTGCCACTTCGCGCGGCGCGCGTCGCTGCGCTCGATCGCGTCCTCGGCCTTCGCGTCACCGGGCACGAGCTTGAGGTAACCCTCGTACGCGAGCACGGCGCGCGCGTCGTCGAAGACCTCTTCGTCCAGCACCCGCGCCAGCTCGGCGAGCAGCGTGGCCTCCTCGGCCGTGCCGTGCGCGAGGACCACTTCCATCTCGAGCAGCCGCGCGACCGCGTCGAACTCGCGACGCATCTCGTGCGCGCGACGCGCCGACGAAACGAGCTTGCCCAGCTCGGGATCGGCCGCAGGCGCCCGCTCGCCGCCCCTCGTCTTGACGGACGCGACCCCCAGCGCCGAGCGAAGGTCGCTCCACGCTTGTTCGTTGTCGGGATCGTCTTGCAGCAGTCCGAGGGCGGTCCGGATGGTGTTCGCGCTCATCGTCACCTTGGGGGGAACCCACATCGCAACGGCCGGAAAAGACGCTCCGGAGCCGTGCCGCAAACTGCGCGAAAGACTTGGGTAGTTCGGTGGTTAGAGTCCACCGCGGCCGATGGTACGTAGGCTCGTGGGGGATATCAACACTCTCCGGCGCGGCGCGAACGGAAGAGGCCGCGGCCCGCGATCTGCCGAAAAAAAAGGGGGCTCGAGGTGGCCCCGCCCGGGGCGTTCAGGGCCGCGGCGGCGTCGCGAGCCCGCGGCCGCTCCGCGCCACGGCCCGGGCGGCCCGCCCTCTGCTAGCGTGATCCCGCCGCATGAGCGCACCCGGCACCGGTCTCGGCATCATGGTCAACGCGAACGCGAAGCGCGGCGGGCGGCGCATCGCGGTGCAGCTCGCGCGCGCGCTCCCGGGCGCGAACGTGCGGCTGACGCGCTCGATCTCCGAGGTGGAGGGCTGGCTTCGCTCCCTCACCTCCCCGCACGCGTCGCCGCTCCGCTGCCTCCTCGCCGCCGGCGGCGACGGCACCGCGGTCGCCCTCTTGAATGGCCTCGAGCGCGTGATCCCGAAGCGGCAGCCGTTCCCCTCCGTCGGCATCCTGCCGCTCGGCACCGGCAACGCGTGGGCGCACACGACCGGCGCGCACAAGCTCGGCCTCGCGGTGAACATGCTCGCGCGCGCCGGCGACGTGCTGCCGTTCCGCAAGTTCGGGCTCGTCGAGTGCGAGGGGACGCTCACGCCGTTCGCCGGAACCGGCTGGGACGCGCAGGTCCTCGCCGACTACAAAGCGCAGCTCGAACAGAGCGTCGGCCCGGGCAAGCTCGTGAGCAAGAGCGTGTGGGGCTACCTCTCCGCGATGCTCCTGCGCACCGCGCCGAAGGCGCTCCTTTTCGGAAGGCCGCACGTCACCATCGAGAACCTCGGCGACGAGGTCTACACGATGACCGCCGATCGCAAGCTCCTCAAGATCGCCGGCGTCGGGCGCGGCGCGGTCTTGTACGAGGGGATGGCGAGCGTGACCGGCGCCGCGACGGTGCCCGAGTTCGGCTACGGCTTCCGCGCGTACCCGTTCGCCGAGCGGCTACTCGGCTATCTGAACGTGCGCGTCTACGACGTGCCGCCCCTCACGGCGATCCTCGACATCTCGAAGCTCTGGCGCGGAACGCACCCGCTGCGCGGCATGCACGACTGGTTCACGACCGCCGTGCGCATGACGTTCTCGCGCGCCGTGCCGCTTCAGAGCGCCGGCGACTCGGTCGGCACGCGGCAGACCGTCGAGTACCGCGTGAGCGATCGCCTGTGCGACGTCCTCGACTGGCGACGGATGGGCTGATCAGAATTTGCCGGCGAAGACCGGCACGCTCATGATCTGCGGGAGACCCACGAGCTTCGGCGCGTTCCACGTGGGCTCACGCGCGGAGGTCGAGAGCTTCACGTCGGCGCCGACGCCCCCACCTGCAGGAGCCGCGGGGCTGCCGGCCGGCGCGGGCTTCTCGTCGAGGGTCTTGGCGACGCCGCCGCTGACCTCCGAGTGCCGGTTGCCGACGAGCCAGCCGCCGCCGAAGAGACCGGCCGTGACGCCGGCCAAGACGAGCGCGCCGCCGAAGAACATCGCGTTGAAGTGCCTATTGTGCGACTCGCCGTCGTCCTTGAATGCGCCGTTCTTGTCGGCGCCGAGCACCATCACGCCGACGCCCACGATCGTGAGGACCACGCCGCCGACGAGGATGTAGAGGCCCGCGTCCGCGCGCGCCTTGCTGCCGGGGACGACCTTCAGCGTCACGTTCTCTTTGGTGCCGTCGATCGTGAACGGCTTCGACTCGTTCAGATCCTGTCCCGTCACGCGGTACTCCGCGATGGGGCTCGTCTTCACGTCGCACGGTGTCGTGCAGACGTTCTCCCACGTCGTGCCGCCGGCGGTGCGCCGCTCGAGGCTCACCGGGACCGGCGACTCGACGTGCACGTTGACGACCGCGTCATCGGCCGGCGCCGTCG
>JAYVXL010000504.1:0-5148 GCA_043785185.1 Myxococcales bacterium | reverse complement strand
GCGTGGCGGCGGAGCGCTTCTCGGAGGACGCGGAGCTCCGGTTCTATCTCGGCTGGATTCGCTACGACATCGGTCGCCTCCCCAGCGCCCTCGAGGCGTTCGACCGCGCGATCGCGCTCGACCCGAAGTTCGCGCTCGCGTGGTCCAACAAGGGCGGCGTCGAGGCGTACCTCGGCGACTTCGACCGCGCGCTCAAGTCGCTCGAGCAAGCCCAGGAGATCTCGCCGCAAGCGACCGAGAGCCTCTGGTACCGAACGCTCGTCTTCGAGCAAGAGGGCGCGTGCGCGCGCGAAGAGAGCGACGCGCGCCGCTGGATTAGCAAAGACCCGGACGACTATTTCGGGTACGCGATGCTCGCGCGCGGGCTGCAGGGCGAGGGACGACCCGCCGAGACCGTCATGGCGGCGCTCGAGCAGAAGTGGGCGCACCAAGCGCCGAGGGCGCGGGTGAGCCGCGAAGCCCTGGATCGCGCGTACATGGCGGTCTTGCGCGGCGACTTCGACGCGGCCGAGAAAAGCGCCCTCGAGCTGGAGCGCGCGGTCGCCGGCGTGCCGGGCGCGGGCGCGCACGCCGAGCCGGCGCGCCTCCTCGTCGAGCTGTACCGCGAGACGGGTCGCGACGACGCGGCGCGCGCGGTCGCCGACCGCCACGTGAAGCGGCGCGAGGCCTGGGAGCCGGCACACCGCGTCGACGACGGCGCGATCGAGGCCGACCCCACCCCGATGATGCTCGGCACGCTGCGTCACACCGGCGGCCTCGACGAGGCGGCGTTCGAGCGAATGCGCAGGGAGTGGCTCACGGCGTGGGAGGCGAAGACCACCGACGTGTTCCTGCACTACGTCTGGGTGTACGCCTACGCGCAGCAGGCCGAGACCGCGGACGAGGCCCGCGCCGCGCTCGCCATCCTCCCGCGCTACGCGCCGCTGCCGCCGTTCTTGCCGCAGTCGCTCGGCGTCGCGCACATCGGCGAAGTGTACTTGCGCGCGGGCCAGGTCGACGACGCGCTCCCGTACTTGCGCAAGGGCGCGGCCTCGTGCGTCGCTCTGTATCGGCCGATCGCGCACACGCACGTCAACCTCGCGCTCGGGCAAGCGCTCGCCCAGAAGGGCGACACGCGAGGGGCGTGCGCGGCGTACGGTGTCGTCGTCGACCGGTGGGGCCGCGAGAGGCGCAGCGTGAGCGCGAAGCTGGCGCGCGCGGCGCGGACGAAGCTGCGCTGCGAGGGACGCGAAGGACGCGAGTGACGCGCGGCCGCGCGGCTTGACGTGGGGCGGCGCTCCTGTGAGGGTGCGCGCATGGCCACCAAGAAAGACTCGACGCTGCGCGGCGCGAAGCTCATCAAGAAGGCGCTCGACTCGGCGAAGAAGACCATCCTCACGTCGCCCGAGCCCATCCCCACCGCAAAGAAGCTCAGGCTCCCCAACGGCGAGCCGATCTCGGCGGCGATGAAGGAGCTCCTCTCGTTCGACGGCGAGTGGCTCGGCATCGGCTACGACGAGGACGAGCACGAGATCGAGGCGATGTCGCTCGAAGAGGTCATCGAAGAGACGTTCGGCGAGGACGGCGTACCGGCGTTCGCCGAAGCGTGCGAGATGTTCTCCGAAGACTGCGTCTTCTTCCAAGCCGAGGTGTCTCCGCCGGCCTGCCTCTACCTGGGAGAGCCCGACGACGCGGGGGAGTACCCGATGCTGCAATTCACGTTCGAAGACGGGGTCGCGAAGATCGGGGGGTTCATCCCGTTCGACGTGTGGACGGCGCAGCAGCTCGGCGGGCTCGAGCGCGGCAAGGGCATTGGCGAAGTGCCCGCGGCGTACGCGGAGCTCCTGCAGCCGGCGGCGGACGCCAACGGCGACGGGCGGCTCGCGTTCACGCCGAAGGCGGGGGAGGCGGCGGAGCGTGACGAGGACGAAGAGCGCGACGGCGGCAAAGAAGAGGACGAGGAGGAGTAACCCTCAGCGCCAGAGCCACACCTCGCCGCCCACGACGGCGACGAGCGCGGGCACCCCGCGCGCTTCGGGTGGGCACACGCCTAGCGCGCGGACGCCCTGCGGAGCGGCGAGCCTCGCGCGCGGGCGTAGGCCCTGCGGCGTCCACGACGAGACGACGAGCGCGTCGTCTCCCGAGTCGCTCGTGGTCACGACCTCGGGCACGCCGTCGAGGTCGAGATCGGCGACCGCTACCTGCGCGCCAGCGCCGTCGACGGCGAAGGATTGATCGCCGTAGCGGATGCGCAGCCTGCCGCCCGGCTCACGGTCGGCCCAGATCGGCTTCACCGTCCCATCGCGCTGAACGATGTCGGCGCCCGCGAACGCGTCGAAACGCCGGCCCGGCGGCGACGCGAGGACGCCCGGCCGCGCACTGTCCGCGCACGCCGTCACGTCACCCTCGAAGACCTCCGACTCGGCGCTCGCGTGCGCGCAGCCGCCGCCCGGGGCGAGCGCGACGGGCACGCCGGAGAACGCCCCGGCGGGCGCGAGCCCGGCGCCGAGCCGCACGCCGCCGCGATCGGTCATGCCGACGAGCAGCGCGCCCGGCCTGCCGAAGACGGCGCCGGCGAGCGGCTCGCGCAAGGGCACGCGCGCGCGCGGCGACAAGGCGGACCACGGCGCGGCGGGTCCGACGACGAGCTTGCCCGCCCTCACGCGCGCGACGGCGACGCGCGCGCGCGACACGAGCGCGACCTCTACCCCGCCGTCGCCGTCGAGGTCGCCGCAGCCGACGGCGAGCACCTCGCCCTCGTCGTGCTTCATCTTGAGCAGCCGTGCCTGCTCGAGGAGGATCGGCGCCATGAAGGCGCGCACCTCGGCGTCGAGCGCACCGGCCGCGAAGACGTGCGCGAGCGGCGCGGGGGCCGCGATGCGGATGCGGTCCCAGCCGTTCGCCATCGAGGGGTACAGATCGGCGGTGACGCGCACCTCGCCCCTCGCGATTTCGACCTGCAGGAAGACGAGCGCGCCCGCTTTGCCGGCCGTCGCGCGCGCGGTGGAGAGCGTCTCCGCCTTGCCGTGCGCACGCGCCGCTGCGCCGATGCGCCCGGCGACGAGCTGCGCGACCCGCACGCTGAGCTCGTCACCCCTCGGCGCCGGCTGATCGGAGGCGAGCGGGGACGCGACGACCACGACCTGCGGCGGCACCGCGCCGAGCCCCTTCACGATCTCCGGCGCGATGCCCCCGAGCGCGCTCGCCGCGCGCGCCTCGGGCGTCGCGCCGACCGCGCCGGTCACGCCCGCCGCGAACGTCAGCAGCGCGATGGCGGTCCGCGCACGCGCGCGCGCGCTCCGCGCTTCACGGCGGGTCGTGGGTGATCGTGCTCGCGTCGGTTCCAGCATCCAGGGGGAGGGGATTGTAGGGCTCGCTCACTTCTTGCGGCTCGGTGCCGGCGAGGAAGACCTCGTCGACGGCGTCCGGGTCGTCAGGGTAGGCGAGCTTGCCCGAGTGCTTGTCGATGCTAGCCGTGACGACGCCCGCCGCGCGCGGGAATTCGCTCGCGGGCTTGTGCTCGTGGGCTGCGCGCATGAAGGCGATCCACGCGGGCAACGCCGTCCCGCCGCCGGTCTCGGCGCCGCCGAGCGGCCGCCCGTCGTCGTAGCCGACCCAGGTGCAGGCGGCGGTCTCCGTCGAGTAGCCGGCGAACCACGTGTCCTTCGACGAATTGCTCGTACCCGTCTTGCCGGCGAGCGGTCTCTTCAGCTCACGCGCCTTGGCGCCGGTACCGTGATCGATGACGCTCGTGAGCAGGCTCGTCACGACGTACGCCTCGGCCTCGTCGAGGACGCGATGCGCGGGCGCGAGCGCCTTGAGCTCCACGTCCTTTCCGTCCGGCCCGACGATGCGCGTGACGACGCGCGGCGCCTCGTACATGCCCCCCGCGGCGAACGTCGAGTACGCCGCGCACAAGTCGACGGGCGAGACCTCGTAGCTGCCGAGCGCGAGCGACAAGTCCGGCTTGAGCGGCGACGTGACGCCGAGCGACTGCGCCCACGGCACGACGTTGCCGGGCCCCACGTCGTCGAGCACGCGCACCGCGACGACGTTCACCGAGTTGGCGAGCGCCTCGCGCAGGCGGAGCGGATCGTGGCCGGTCCAGCCCTCGTAGTTGCTCGGCTTGTAGCCGCCGGCGAACGTCTCGGGGTTCACGTCGACGAGCGTGGCCGCCGTGTAGCGGCGCGAGTGGATGGCGTACGAGTAGACGATCGGCTTGAAGGTCGAGCCCGGTTGGCGGCGCGAGACTGTCGCGCGATCGAGGCCGCCCTGCGCGGCCTCGTAGTTGCCCACGAGCGCCAGGATCTGGCGCGTACGGACGTCCACCGCGACGAGCGCGCCCTCGGGGCCCGACTCGAGCCGCAGCGGCGTGCGCGCGATCGGCGCGCTGATGTCTGCGCCGAACGACGGGCCGGTGTTCGGCGGCACCGCGAGCAGGCTCACGCGGACGTGCGCGCCGGTCGGCGCGAACACGCTCGGCGGGAGCTTGTCGGGGTTGTAGCGCCCGTAGTCGGCGAGGCGGACCGCGCCGAGCAGCGTGCCGACGCGCACGTCGAACGTACCGTCGACGTCGCTCGCGCCGACGACGGTGCCGACGAGCACGCGGTGCGCCTCGAACGCCGGCGTCCCCTCGAACGGCGGCCCGAACGGCGGCGGCGGGACCTTCGCCGGCTTCGACTTGCCGCTGCTCGCGACGGCCGGCGACTTGAGCGGCCCCGAGAGCGCGTGCCGTTTGTCGTACTGGGCGAGGTTGTCGCGCACGGCCTTGCGCGCCGCGGCTTGCAAGCGCGGGTCGATCGTCGTCGTGATGGTGAAGCCTCCGCGCGCCGCCCGCGCCGGCTCGAGCTCGTGAAGCATCTTGCGCGCGATCTCGACGGCCTCGGGCGCGAGCTCGTTCGACGCCTCGACGCCGAGCGACAGGCGCACGGGCTCGTCCTTCGCGGCGCCCCACTGCGCGTCGTTCAAAAACCCCTTCTCGTGCATCTGCTCGAGGACGAACGCCCGCCGCGCGAGCGCCCGCTTCAAGTCGCGGCGCGGCGAGTAGAGCTCCGGACCGGCCGGCAGCCCCGCGAGCATGCCTGCCTCGGCGATCGTGAGATCCTTGGCGCTCTTGCCGAACGTGCCGCGCGCCGCCTCCTCGATGCCGTAGCGGCCGTGTCCGAAGTA
>JAYVXL010000503.1:0-5150 GCA_043785185.1 Myxococcales bacterium | reverse complement strand
GGCCGCACCTCGCGCGCGCCCGCGTGCCCGCGCGTCCCTTCAGCGGGCGAGGCGGAGGGGGCGCTCGACCTGGATCCCGAGGAAAATGCCATGGTTCGTCATCGCGTACGCGTGATCGCCGTAGGCGGCCGGGGTCTGCGCGACGCCGGTGCCGAGGTCGAGGCCGTCGATGACGCGGCCGTTTCGCGGCGAGATGAGGAAGAGGCCGTAGCGCGTCGTCCCCACGACGACCGCGCCGCCCACCTGCACGGGCGCGGTGATGCCGCCCTCGGGGACCGGGATGCGCCACAGCTGGCGGCCGCTCGCGGGCTCCATTCCCCACAGCCCGGTCGTGGCGCTCGAGGCGAGGAGGATCTTCTTCGCCGGCACGGTCGGGCCGCCGGCGAGCGGGCCACCCGGGGTCGGCGGGTGGGCCGGCTCGTCGAAGAGGACGAGATCGCTCACGCCGGTCGCCTTCTCGTTGGCCCAGAGGCGCGCGCCGGTCTGCGCGTCGAGCGCGTAGACGCCGCCCGAATAGCCGGCCACGTAGATGACGCGCCCGCTCGGACCGTCATCGAGCACCGGCGTCGTGTCGACGTCGAGGTAGCGCGGCGCGTCTCCGCCCGCCGACTGCTCGGCGTCGGCCGACAGATCCACGGGCGTCCACTTCTCCGCGCCGTCGGCGACGCCGTACGCGATGACGTGGCCGTCGGAGTACGCCATGTAGACGAGGCCGAGGCCCGGGTCGTAGGACGGCCCCGCGTAGCCCGCGACCTCCATGCCCAGCGCCGGTGTGCGGTGCACCGTCCACCGCGCTTTACCGGTGCGGCGGTCCACGGCGAAGAGCTGGTCGGACGCGTTCGCGAAGAGGAGCGTCTCGCCCGCGAGGACGGGCTTCTTCGCGACCTCCGCGCCGCTCGTGAAGCGCCAGAGGAGGGCGCCGTCGGCCGCGCGCACCGCGTAGAGCGCGCCGTCGTGCGAGCCGAAGAAGACGACGTCGAGGTCGCGATCGTAGAGCGGCTCGCACTGCACGACGCCGAGCGTCTCGTAGCGCCAGATGGCCGAGCCATCGCCGGCGCGCAGCGCGTAGAGGCCGTGATCCGCCGAGCCGACGAAGACGCGGCCGCGCATGGGATCGATCTCCGCGCGGCCGCGCTCGTAGTCCTCGCCGACGGTGCGCGAGCTGGCGGTGAGCGCGCGGCGGGCGATGACGTGCATCGCGCCGCTCGGACGCGAGAACCACGTCGGCGTCTCCGGGTTGACGCGATCGTTGGCCGTCTCCGCCGTCGCGCACCCGAAGGGCGCCGCGCACGCGAGCGCCAGGGCCACACCGCGCGCCATCGCACCGCGCGCGCGCGTCACGGCGCGCCGCCGCCCTGCTTCTTCAGCTGCTCGATGAGCTTCTTGATCTGCTCCTCGCTCATCTTGTTGCCGCCCGGCCCGCCCATCTGCCCCGCGGGCTTCGGCGGCACGGCCGACGGATCGAGCGCGCGCAAGCGGTCGTCGGCGACCTCCTTCAGGTACGGGAAGGGGACGTTCTCGCCCGGCTTGTTGATGCGCTCGTGCACCGTCTTGAGCAGCTCCTTGGCCTTGTCTTTGTCGCCGTCCTTGCCGCGCGCCTCGAGGACGCGCGCCTGGTGGTACATCGCGAGCTCCTTGAAGCCGAGGACGTCGACGGTGACCTCGAGGTCCTTGAACGCCTTGATCGCCTCGTCGAGGTTGCCCTTCTGCTCGTACGCGAAGCCGATGCCTTCGAGCGCGCGGCCGCGCACTTCGGCGTCCGCCTGCCCGAGCGCGCTGGCCTTCACGTCACCGAAGGCGGCCATCGCCGGGTCGGCCTTCTTGTCGTCGAGGAGGAGCGAGCCTTCCGACAAGCGGGCGAGGATCGCCGCGCCGGTGCCGGGGAAGCGCGCCTCGACGTCCTGGAACTTCTTGAGCGCGCTCGCGCGCCGGTCCTCGGTCGTCTTGAAGATGGGGCGCGTGTCCTTTGGGCCGTTCTTCTCGGCCTCTTCTTCCTTGTCGGGATCGCCGATGCGGCCGCGCTCGTCGGCGACGGCCCTGGACAGCTCCGCGGACGCGTCGGACTCCTTCTTCTGGGTCCAATAGTTGTAGCCGCCCACCGCCGCGAGCGCGACGACGGCCGCGAGCACGATGGAACCGACGCTCTTCTGGTTCTTCTTCGCCCACGACGAGAGCGCGGCGGTCTGGTTGAGGAGCGGATCGGCGCCGTCGACGGCGGTGGCGATCATCTTCCTCGGCTGCGCCTTCTCGCCGATCTTCGCGAGGCGCTTGCTGGCGGCGGCCTCGAGCCCCCCGCCCTTCTTGCCGCGCTTCATCTTCGCGCGGCGCTCGGCGAGCTTCTGCTCCTCGGAGCGGGCGATCTTCTCGACCTCGTCGTCCTCGCCGAGCGCGGCTACGCGGCGCGCGATCGCCTCCGGGGACGCGTCGTCCTCCGGCTCGGCGGCGGCGTCCTGCTCGGAGCCCGCGGCCTCGGCCCTCAGGTCCTCCGGCGCGTCCTCCCGCGCGTCCTCCGGCGGAGGAACCACGGGCTTGTCGTCTTTTTTCTCGGTCTTTTCAGGGGTATCGGACACGGGGGCTCACCTGCTGGAGGGGCACATTACCTCGGCTGCGCGGGCCGTCAACGAGAGCCTCCGTCCCAGGTCTGCGGCGCGGGAGCTGGGATTTCCTCGCTCAGGGCGACGACCCACGCCGCCGAGAGGCCCCGGGCGCCTTCGAGGTGGAGCGCGAGGCGGCCGGACGTGACGGTGACGGTGGCGTAGCGCTCCTCGCCTCCCGGTGAAAAGGTGAGCGGAAGACCGTCGGCGGTGCCGCGCGCCTCCTCGTCCGGAGGCGCGCGAACGAAGAGGCGCGCCGGCCCCGGGCGCGCGGTCAAGGACACGTCGAGCGTCGTCACGGGCGGCGCCGGCGCAGGCGACGCGAGCCAACCGCCGCGGGCCGGCGTGAGCATGCCCGCGGCCGCGGCGAGCGCGACGACGCCCGGCATCGGCTCGGGCGTCCCCGCGAAGCGCGCGAGCGGCGCGGCGAGCTCCGCGCGCGCCCCCAGCCGGAGGAGCGCGCGCGCCTCGTGCGGGCGGACGGAGACGTACCGCTCGCCGGCGAGCGCCGCCGCGAGCGGCGCCTTCGCGCGGGGATCGCCGAGCGCGCCGAGAGCGTCGGCGACGTCGGCGCGGAGGCGCACATCGGAGAGCGCGCGGGCGAGCGCGGGCGCGGCGTCCCTGGCGCGCACCTTGGCGATGGCGGCGAGCAGCGCGCGCGCGTCGTCGAACGCGAGCCCCTCGGCGGGCGGCGCCTCGGCCTCCCACCACCGCACGAGCTCGGCCTCGCCACGCGCGTCCCCCGCCTCCGCGAACGCGAGCGCTGCGCGGCGGCGCCACGCGACGTCCGCGTCCTTTGCGAGGGCCGCGGCCCGCGCGCTCGGCGGCTCGCCGGCGCGAACCAGCGCGAGCGCACAGAACCGCTGCACGCCGTCGTCCTCGTCCTTTGCCAGCGCGCGCGCGAGCGCGGGCACGGTGCCCTGCGCGTGCAGCCGGAAGAGCACCTCGGCGGCGCGGCGGCGCAGGTCGGCGCGCGCGTCGCCGAGCAGCGCAGCCACGTCGGGCGCGGCGTCGACGTCCCCCATGAGCCCGCGGCGGAGCGCCTCGGGGAGGTCCGCCCCCTCCCCGGCCTCGTAGCGCGCCGTCGCGCGCTCGACCGCGACGCCGGCGCGACGGAGCTCCCGCGCGTCAGCCTCGCGCTCGGGCGACACATCGCGCGTCTCTTTGGGATCGGCCGCGACGTCGTAGAGCGCGCACGCCCCGACCTTTCGCGCGCAGACCAAGCGCTCGGCGCCGCGCGCGACCATCGTATAGTCGTCGGTCTCGGCGAACGCGGCGCCCGCGGCGTCCGGCGTGCTCTCCTTGCCCGCGAGCACCGTCCCGAGATCGCGGCCCCGAAGGCGCGGCGGACGCGGGACGCCGAGCGCGGAGAGCGTCGTCGGCAGCAGATCGATCGTCTGCACCGGCCCTTCGACGCGCCGCGCGACGACGCCCGGCCCCACGACGACGAGCGGCACACGCACCTGCTCCTCGTACACGGTCGTGCCGTGGTAGCGGCCGCCGTGCTCGCCGAACTCCTCGCCGTGATCGGCCGTCACGGCGATGACCGCGCCCGGCCTCTTGGCGCGGAACGCCGCCACGATCGCGCCGAGCCCGTCGTCGGCGGCGGCGATCTCGCTGTCGTACGCGTCGAGGTCGGTCGCGCCGCCCCCGAACGGGTGCTCCGGGTGCGCGACGTACGGTTCGTGCGGCTCGAAGAGGTGCACCCAGAGAAATAGCGGCGTCTCCGGCGGCGCCGTGGCGAGGTACTCCTCGACCTGCCGCGCGCGGAGCGCCGCCGCCGCGAACTCCACCTTGCGGTACTCGAAGTCGAGCCCGCGCGCTTCGAAGCGCGCGAAGCGCGGCCCGTCGATGAAGAAGACCGCCGGCGGAAAGAACGCCGCCGTGCGGTAGCCATAGCGACGCGCGTACCCGGCCCACGTCTCCGAGTCCTCGCCGACGCCGAGCGCGAGCAGCGGGCGGATGTACTTGCCCGTCATCATCGACGTGACCGAGTACGACGTGTGCGGCGTGGGACAGTACGCGGCGCCGAAGAGCGCGCCCTCGCGCGCGAGCGCGTCGAGGTGCGGCGTCGTCCGCCGCGCGTAGCCGTACGCGCCGACGTGGTCGGCGCGCAGCGCGTCGATCGACACGACGAGCAGGTCGCGTCCGGTCCAGTCGAGCGCGCGCGGCGGCCCCGCGCGCGCGGGCTCGGCGTCGTCGTCGCTCGGCCCCTGGACGGGCGGCGGCGAGAGCCACGCGGCAAGGACGACCGCGCGCCCGAGGAGCGGCGCGTGCTCGAGGAGCACGAGGCGCAGGTTGTCGGCGTGGCGTACGTCGTCGGCTGCGCGCTTCGCCCACGCCACCGACGCCACCCCGACCGCGAGCGCCGCCCACCCCGCCTTGCGCGCGCGCGGGCTCCGCGAGAGCGCCGCCGCCATCGCCGCGCCGCCCGCGAGCACGCCCGCGAACAGCGCCGCGTGCAGCGGCGCGTAGAGGCGCGGCAGCACGTGCCCGTCGGCCCACGCGCACGCCGCCGCGACGAGGAGGCCCGCCAGGGCGAAGCTTCGCGGCGCG
>JAYVXL010000502.1:0-5156 GCA_043785185.1 Myxococcales bacterium | reverse complement strand
TGACGGCGCTGGCGGACTTGTTCGACCTCTTCGAGGCGACCCTCAAGCTCGCGCCGGGCTCGCTGAAGGGCGAGATCATGATCGAGACGACGCAGTCGGTCCTCGACGCGCGCGGCGAGGCCACCGTCAGCCACCTCGTCGCGGCCGGCCGCGGGCGCATCGTCGCCGCGCACTTCGGGACGTACGACTACACCGCGAGCTGCAGCATCACCGCGGCGTACCAGGGCATGACGCACCCGGCGTGCGACTTCGCGAAGCACGTCATGCAGGTCTCGCTCGCGTCGACGGGCGTGTGGCTGTCCGACGGCGCGACGAACATCATGCCCATCGCGCCGCACCGCGCGAAGGACGGCGCCGCGCTCACGCCGCAGCAAGTCGCCGAGAACCGCGCCGCCGTCCACGCGTCGTGGCGCCTGCACGCCGAGCAAGTCATGCACTCGCTGAGGCAGGGCTACTACCAAGGCTGGGACCTTCACCCCGCGCAGCTGCCGACGCGCTACGCGACGGTCATCTCGTTCTTCCTCGAGGGTCTGCCGGCCGCGAGCGAGCGGTTGAAGAACTTCGTCCAGAAGGCCGCGCAAGCCACGCTCGTCGGCGACGTGTCCGACGACGCGGCGACGGGCCAGGGGCTACTGAACTTCTTCCTCCGCGGCATCAACTGCGGCGCGATCACCGAAGAGGAGGCGCTCGCGACCGGCCTCACGCTGGACGAGATCCGCGGGCGCTCGTTCGCGAAGATCATGGAGAACCGCCGCCGAGCCGCCGACTGAGCGCGCGCGCGCCGGAGAAGCTGGCGCGCCCGCTCCCGTCCTACCCATTCACCGCGCGCATGTTCTCCATCGCCTCGTTCGTCGCGAAGAAGATGCCGCATCGGATCGGGCGGTTTTGCGCGTCGAGATCGATGAGGACGGGAAACTCTCCGTCGCCCCACGAGGTCATGAAGCCGCACGCCAAAAATCCCCCGACGTCGAGGACGCCGGCCTCGCTCGGGTTCTGCCGCATCTGCGCGAGCAGGTAGTACGGGTGCGTGTGCGGGCGGAAGTCCCACGCGAAGCGGAACTGGCCGCTGTTCTTGAGCGCGTCGAGATCGCGCCCGATCGCCTCGGCCTGGGCCACCGGCAGGTTCTTCCAGCCGGAGCCGTCCTCACCGAGCTTCGGGGCCCGAAAGCGCGCCGCGACCTCGGCCTCGTGGAGACCCCAGAACACGATGTCGGCCATGCCGTCGACCGGGTGTTCTTCGTTCCAGAGCTGCAGCGCGTCGACGTCGAAGAGGCCGAGGCGCGCGTTGTCGACGAGCACGCGTCCAAGCTCGATGGTGCGCGCGGCCTGCGGGTTCGGGACGAAGTCGACCATGACCGCCTGACGGAGGCCCGCGAACGGACCCTGATCGATGCGCACGCTGCTCACCGGGTAGCGCCCGGGCGGGAGGTTCGGCGCGACGATCGCCGGCACCTCGTCGTGCGTGAACGCGTACTCGCCGCGCTGCGCCGCTTGCCGCGCCGCCACTGCGCCCGCCGTGCTGCCCGAGAACGCGCCCGCCATCCCGAAGTCGAGCAGGCAGAGCGCGCCGCTCTTCACGTCCACGTGCCCGAGGAGCTCGGTCGCCATGACCGGAAACGTACGCCCGCGACGCGCGCGAGCCTAGGCCAGAATCCGTGCCCCCGCGATCGAGACAGGTGCGGGATCAGTGCCCGTTTTTCGCGAGGACCTTGTCGAGGCTGCTGAGCGCGTCGCCCTGGAAAAAGTCGTTCTGATCGATCGCGACGATCCGCATCGTGCGCGGATCCACCGCATAGTTGTGCGGGAGGCCCACGCCGGCGACCGTGCCCTGCGGCGGCAGCACGTCGCTGACGTGACCGACGCCCAGATCGTACGGAGTCCCGTACGTCGCGATCCACGCGTCCGCCGTGCCCTGCGACGCCGGCTCGTACGCCGCCCCTTGGAGCAGCACTGTGAGGATTCGAGCGCCGCGGGCTTTGTACTGCTTGTTCCACAGCGTCGGCACCGCTTGCCCCTCGAGCTTGCACCCCGCGCACCACGGCGCGCTCACCGTCAGGTAAAGGCCGTGGATGCCGCGGCTGCCTGTCGGATCGTAATAGCTCTTGGTGTCGAGCGTCGCCCACGGCGGCTGCCCGGCGACGTAACCCTGCACGCTCACCTCCGGCGCGACCATGCCCACCGTCCACCCGTAAGGGCCCGCCGGATAGTCGCCCGTCGCCGCCCCGCCGTTGCCTAGCGGGCTTCCGGCCGCGACCATCCCGTCCCCCGACGCGGGCCGCGGACCGTTCGACGAGCAAGCCCCGCTCACCCCGACGACGAACGCGAGGAGGGGTGCGGAGAGCTTCGGGCGCGCGCGAGACGGCGACACCTGAGTAGCGTAGCAATACGGCCGCCGCGTGCGGCGCCTTTGACGCGCGGGCCGCCAAACGCGCGCGAAATGTGCTCCAAAACGCGATAAACGGGTACGTTACCGCCTCAGAATGGGCGCCCTCGTCAGCGAATGGCTCCACCTCGTCGTCCGCTGGATGCACATCCTCGCGGGGATCATGTGGATCGGGACATCGATCTTCTTCAACTGGCTCGACAGCCACCTCGAGAAGCCGGAGACGCCGAAGAAGGGCGTCGAGGGCGAGCTCTGGATGGTGCACTCGGGCGGCTTTTATCAAGTCGAGAAGAAGCTCGTCGCGCCGAGCGAGATGCCCAAGACGCTGCACTGGTTCAAGTGGGAGGCGTACTTCACGTGGCTGACGGGCATGGTGCTGCTCGGCGTCGTCTACTACGCGGGCGGCGCGGTGCTGCTGCTCGACCCGAGCGTGTCGGCGATCGGACCTGCCACCGGGATCGCGGTTGGGCTCGGGACGATTTTCGCCTCGTGGCTCCTCTACGACACCCTTTGGCGCTCGCCCGTGGGCGACAGCACGCTGCTCGGCGCGGCCGTCACGTTCACGTTCGTGGTCGCGTCGGCGTGGTTCTTCGGCCGCTTCTTCAGCGGCCGCGCGGCGTACATCCACACGGGCGCGATGATGGGGACGTGGATGGTCGGCAACGTGGCGATGCGCATCATCCCCGCGCAGCGCGCGCTCGTGGCGGCGGTGAGGGAGGGGCGCGCGCCCGACGCGGCGCTCGGCAAGCGCGCCAAGCAGCGCTCCCGCCACAACAACTACATGACGTATCCCGTCATCTTCATCATGCTGTCCAACCACTTCCCGAGCACGTACGGAAGCTCGATGGCGTGGGCGGTTCTCGGGGGGCTCATGCTCGTCGGCGCGGCGGCCCGGCACTTCGAGAACACCGGCGACAGGTCGCCGGGCGTCGTGTTCGCGATCCTGGCGACGGTCATCCTCGTCGCGAGCTCGGGCCTCACCTCGACGCGCACCGGCGACGGCGGCGACAGCGGGGGCAAGCCGCTCCCGCTCGTCTTTGCGCCGAGCAAGGGCGGCGCGTCTCGGGCGCCCGAGGGCGGGGGCGGCACAGTGCGCGCCGTCGTCAAATGGAAGGGCGAGGTGCCCCCGCCCGTCGAGCTCGCCATCCCGAGCACCTGCGCGCCGGACGTGCGCGGGCCGTTCTTGGCGAACACGACGCTCGTGAAGGGCGGCCTCGTGCAAAACGCGTTCGTCTGGATCGACAAGGGCACCCTCGCCTGGAAGGAGCCGCCTCCGTCGGAGGAGGTCGTCGTCGACCAGCGCGCGTGCATGTACGGGCCGCACGTCACAGGCGCGCAGGTCGGCCAGAAGGTGACGTTCCTGAACAGCGATCCGGTCTTCCACAACGTCCGCACGATCGCAAAGGACAACCCGACCTTCAACCTCGCGATGGCCTCGAAGGACCTGCGCATCACCAAGACGTTCGGTCACGCCGAGATCATGGTGAACGCCAAGTGCGACGTGCACCCGTGGATGAGCGGGTTCGTCGGCGTCGTCGCGCACCCCTACTTCGCGGTGTCGAGCGACGCGGGCGAGGTCGTCCTCGAGAACGTGCCGGTCGGCGATTTCGAGGTCGCCGCGTGGCACGAGACGTTCGGTCGCGTCGCCGCGAAGGTGCACGTCGACCCGAACGCGGCGGCGCAGGTCGAGCTCGTTTTACCTGGGAAATAAGCTCGAACGACGATCGCTGTCCTCCAACGGCATCAGCTACCGCGGTACGTCGAGTAGCCCCAAGGGCTGAGGAGGAGCGGCACGTGGTAGTGCCCGCCACCCGGCTTCACTTCGAAGTGGATGTTCACGTGGGGGTAGAAGCTCTCGACCGACAGCGCCGCAAAGTAGGCGCCGACCTCGAAGGTGAGCCGGTAAACGCCGGGGGCGAGCGGGCCGGCGTCGGCGAGGAGCGTCTTGCATCGGCCGTCGGCGTCGGTCGCCCCGCGGCCGATCAGCCGAAAGGTGCCGCCCTCGGTGACGCTCAGCTGCACCGCGACGCCGGCGGCCGGCTTGCCGCGCGCCGTGTCGAGGACGTGGGTCGTGATGCTCATGCGGCGGTCCCCTTTACGAGCTTGTCCAGACGGAGATCGGTGATTTTCGCTTGCTCGTCCGCGGCGACGCGGAGCTCGGCGGCGGCGTCGTGGCCGAGGCGCGCCTTGGCGAGGGCGAGCATCTCCTCCGCCGTCTTGCCGGTGGCGCACACGATGTAGATGTGGCCGAACTTCGCCTCGTACTCGGCGTTCACCTTCGCGAGCGACGCGAGCGTCTCCGCGCTGGCGGCCGCGGCCTTCGACTGCTCCTCGGCCGACCACTTCTTGGCCGTCGCGCTCCGCTCGGCCTCGGCGTCCGCTTTCTTGCCGCCGATGCGCGGGTGCGCGCGGAAGGCCTCCCGCCAATCGCCCTCGCCGAGCGCCGCCCAGATCGCGCGGCCCTTCTGGCGCGCCGCCGCGAGATCGGCGAACGGGCGCGCCGCGGTCATCTGCGCCGCCCACGCGCGCGATCCGCAGCACGCGAGGAGCTCGCGCGTCGCGTCGGCCGGCGAGAGCAAATTCAGGCGGGACACGCCGAAGGCCTCGCGCCCTTCCGCCGCGACGGCGCCCCAGAGGCGCAGCCGACTGACGCCGCCGTCCGGGAAGATCTGGAGGCGAACCTCCGTGGCCGGATCGTGCGCGAGCAGCTCCGCCTCGTAGAAGTGGCGCGTGTGCGCCTGCAGCTTCGTGCGCGCGAGGACGTCTTGCCACG
>JAYVXL010000501.1:0-5167 GCA_043785185.1 Myxococcales bacterium | reverse complement strand
ATGCGCGGGCAGCGGCGGCGGCAGCACCTCGGGCGGGAGCAGCGGCGGCGGGTCGCCCGGCGGCGGCTCGCTCCCGCCGCCCGGCGGCGGCTCGCGCTCCGGCGACGCGGGATTCGGCGCCGCGGGCGTGCCGCCGGACATCGCCACGCCCAGCGACACCGGCGGGTGCAACGCGGCAGGTCGCCCCGGAGGCGAGGGCGCGCTCGCGCTCGTCCTCGGCGCGCTGGGCGTCGCGCTCGCGGGTCGCCGCCGCCGCGACTGAGCGCGTCGGCGCACCTACACCGCACGCGCAAAGCGCGCGCCCGACCTGCGTCGGCCCTGCCGGGCGAGCGGCATGTGTGGCAGTCTTGCTGCAGCGGGGGCCGACCTCGAGGCCATCCGTGAACATCCTCCCCGGCTCGCCGCGCCTCCTTCGCCTTCGTGCGCTTCGCCGCGAGGCCGTCGACGCGCGCGCGCTCCTCTCGGACGCCGAGGTCTGCGCCGGGCACGCGTCGGGTACGCTCCCGAGCGCGTGGCGAATGGTCGGCGCGCGCACGGCCGGCGTGCTCATGGCCGAGGGGGAGGAGCTCTTCGTCGCGGGCGCGACCGCGCGCGCGCGCCGCGGCGACGTCGTGTGCGTCGTGTCGGGAGGGCGTCTCGTGTGGCGGCGGGTCCTCGCCGCGCGCCAAGGTCGCGTCGTCTTGCGCGCGGACGCCGCGCCGTTCGCCGAGGAGTGGACGGGCGACGTCGCGGGGCGCCTCCGCCCGCGCGCCCTCGACCGGCTCGTCGCGCTCGCGCCCGGCGGCTTCACGGAGCTCGCGTGGGCCGCGGCCTTGACCGCCGCGCGCGGGCTCGCCGCGCTCCGGCGCATCGGCGCGAGGCGGGTGACGCCGCCCGCGTTCACCGCGCGCCCGCTCGGCCCGAGCGACTGGCCGCGCGTCCGCGCGTTCTGGCGCGACGCGTGCGGGACGCCGCTGCACGTCGCCGCGCAGCCGAACCAGCACGTCGTCGGGCTCTTCTTGTCGGACGGTACGCTCGCCGGCGTCAACATCCAGCTCGTGACCGGCGACGCGTCGTACTCCGCGTTCACGCTCGTCGATCGCCGCTACCGCGGCCTCGGCGGCGGACGGCGCATGGTGGAGGTCGCGCTCGGCGAGGCGCGCCGCCTCGGCGTGAAGACCGTGTACGTGCACATCCACGCGCGCAACCTCCCGTCGATCGCCGCGTACGAGGCGTGCGGGTTCCGCTTCGCGCGGTGGTGGACCGACGAGAGCGATCCGCTCCTCAGCGCCGAGCGGCAGTGGCGGGTCTACGAGCGCACCCCCTGACCTTCGTTCACGCGAGCGGCGCCACCTTCGTCCCCTCGAGCCGCCGCATCGCCGAACGCGCGGCGTGGTAGCCGCACATGCCGTGGACGCCGCCGCCTGGGGGCGTCGACGACGAGCAGAGAAACACGCGCCGGTTCGGAGTGGAGTACGGGTCGAGACGCGCGACGGGGCGCGTGAAGAGCTGGAAGAGATCGGCGATGCCGCCGGTGATCGCGCCGCCGACGAGGTTCGGGTTGTGCTGCTCCAGATCCGCCGGCCCCGTCGCCTTGCGCGCGAGGATCCGCGCGCGGAAGCCGGGCGCGAACCGCTCCATCTGCGCCTCGATGCGCTCGGTCATGTCGAACGTCGAGCCGGCCGGCACGTGGCAGTATGCGTAGCCGGTGTGCTTGCCGACGGGCGCGCGCGACGGATCGTGCTCGCTCTGCTGCACGACGAGCACGAACGGCCGCTCGGCGTGCTCGCCGCGGGCCATCGCCGCCTCGCTCACCGCGAGCTCCTCGAGCGTCCCGCCTACGTGGACGGTCGACGCCTCGAGGCACCGCGCGTCGCGCCACGGGATCGAGCCATCCAGCGCCCAATCGAGCTTGAAGGCGCCCGGACCGTAGCGGTACCGCTCGAGGCGCCGCACATACCGGCGAGGCAGGACGGGGCCGGCGATGCGCGCGAGCTGCGCGGGGCTCGTGTCGAACAGGTAGAGCCGCGCGGGCGGCAGATCGGCGAGCGTGCGCACGAAGCGCCCGGTCTCGATCCGCCCGCCGTGCGCGCCGAGGACCCCCGCGAGCGCGCGCGCGATCGCCTGCGAGCCGCCCTTGGCGACGGGCCACGGCTCGACGTGCGCGGTGATGAGGAAGACGAGCCCGAGCGCCGCGGTGATCGGCGCGTCGAGCGGAAGCGTCGCGTGCGACGCGCACCCGCCGAGGAGCGCGCGCGCGCGGGCGCCCTCGAATCGCCGCGCGAGGCCGACGGCGGACCTGAGCCCGAGGAGGCCGAACCGCAGCATCAGGAGCGGGTGCTTCGGGAAGCGCAGCGGCGCGAGCACGTCGCCGAGCAGGCCGTGCGGATCGCCGAGGAACGGCGCGACGAGCCGGCGGTAGCTCTCCGCGTCGGCGCCGAGCTCCGCGCACGTCTCTTCGAGCGACGTCCGGAGCAGCACCGCGGTCCCGTCATCCATCGGGTGCGCGACCGACGCTTGGGGCTTCATCCACGTGAGCCCATGCTCCTCGAGCGGGAGCGAGCGGAAGAACGGCGAGAGGATGCCCATCGGGTGCGCGGCGGAGCACGCGTCGTGGAGGAAGCCGGGGAGCGTGAGCTCCGCCGAGCGCGTCCCGCCGCCGATCGCGTCCATCGCCTCGAGGACGAGCACCTTCGCGCCCTCGCGCGCGAGGGCCACCGCGGCCGCGAGCCCGTTGGGGCCCGCGCCGACGACGACGACGTCCGGATCGCTCACGTCACGACTCCGCGCCCACCGCGGGCTCTCCCGCGGTCGCCTGCCAGGGTTGCCGCGTGCGCAGCTCGGCGACGTCGAGCTCGCCGGCCTCGCGGAGGCCCGTCTTCGCGTCGTGGATGCGGTAGCCCATCGACGCGCGGCCGAACGGCTGCGCCTCGACGAAGATGCAGCGCAGCTCCCCCTCCTCGAAGCCGCACTGCGCCTGCACGCTCGCGAGCAGCGGCTCTCTGTGCAAGTGCCCGTCGCCGAAGTTCCACCCGAGCACGAGGCCGGCGACGATCTCCCCGTCGAGGTACTCGTAGTCTTCGAACCGCGCCGTGATGGCCTTGGGGATGAGGAGCGCCAGCGCGCGCCCGTGCAGGTGCATGAGGCGGAACCCCATGACCTTGCCGAGCAGCCCCACGCTCGTCCGCAGGTCGTAGAACTTCGCGAGCTGGTCGTAGACCCACGGCGCGCTCGTCGTCAGGCGCGCGAGCTTCTTGGACGCGTCGCCCTTGAAGAGCCAAACGCCGTACGCCCAGTTGCCCGCGTAGTAGCGCATCGACAGAAGGAACGAGAGCCGCCGCGGGAAGAGGTTGCCGAGGAGCGGCACGGCGACGAGCATCACGCCGAGGAACACCGCCAGCGGCGCGCTCTCGAGCTGCCAGACGCGGACCTCCGGGTGCGCCCCGAAGAGCGCGAACGCGCCGTACACGACGACCACGTTCCACTCGATCGGCACGCCCATCGGCACGTTGCTCGTGATGAAGGCGTGGAGGCCGAGCATGAGGAGCATGCCGACGACGAGCCACGGGCCGGCGGGCGCGAAAAAAAGGACGGTCGGCACCGCGAGCTCGAGCGCCGTGCCCGCGTGCCCCATCACCTCCGCCACGCGCGAGGGCCGCAGATCGCGCGGGAAATCCCGGTACATGCGCCGCCGGAGCCACGCGAAGCGGGTGAAGGGGCTGTTGCTCGTCATCACGCACACCACCGACGGGAAGTGATGATTCAGCTTCGAGAAGCCCGCGAAGAACCAGAGCGCGATCTGGACGGCTTTCGCGCCGGCGATGGCCGAGGCGGCGCCGTCGGCGAGCACGAAGCAGACGAGCGTAGTCCAGAAGTGCTCCGCGCGAAGCGCGAGGAAGATCGTGCGATCGGCGAGGCCCACGAGCGGGACGAGCACCACGATCGGCAAGAGCAGCTCCTTGCCCAGCGTCGGCGCGAGCAGGGCCCGGACGAGGAGCGCGCAGAGGGCCGCGTAGAGCGCGACGTCCACGACCGTCCGCCGCATCCCGCCGACCAGCGGCAACGACGGGAAGACGGGGAGCTTCGTCGTCCCCGGGCGCAGCCAGTAGAGGAAGCCGCCGAACGGCGGGTAGTAGCGCCCCGTCAGAGGGCCGCTGCCGCACCCGAGCCCGAGCCCCTCGAAGAGCATGCTCCAGAGGATCGCCTTCTGGAACGCGAGCGGCGCGAGGCACCACGACGAGATGGTCCCGACGCCGCCGAGCGACGGGGAGCGCCCGCAGAAGTAGACCCAGGCCGCGACGTAGGCAGCGACCTTCACCACGTAGAGCACGTACGCCCCGAGCGGCGTGCCATACCCCTGAAGGGCCCACGACTCGCAGACCATCCGCGCGCGCTCGGGGAACGGCTTTTTGACCCACTCGAGCGGATCGTAGGGCGGAGGCGTGGGATCGAGCAGGCCCATGACGACCCGCGCACGATACACGCCCTCGGCAAGCGCTGGGCCACTCCCCGGAAAAAACGTTTGCGCCAGGGGCCGATTAGAGTAAAACCCGCGTCCCCGCTCAACCCCCTCGGGGGTGGGCATGCCGGGATGAAGCCCTGAATCATCGGATTCAGACGTGTAAACCGGGTTTCTGGCTTCGATTCATCGCGAGAGGCCCTTCTGCGGGCACCTGCAGCTCCTGCTTCTCGCGCGGTTCGCGGCCAAAAAGGTTGGAAAAATGGCTCGTTACATCGGTCCGGTCTGCAGAATGTGCCGCCGGGAGGGCATGAAGCTCTTCCTCAAGGGCGAGCGCTGTTACTCGGAGAAGTGCTCATACACGCGCCGTCCGTACCCGCCGGGGCAGCACGGCCAGGGCCGCATCAAGCTGAGCGAGTACGCCGTCCGGCTGCGTGAGAAGCAGAAGGTGCGCCGCATCTACGGCGTCCTCGAGCGCCAGTTCCGCGAATACTACTTCGACGCGACGCGCCGCAAGGGCCGCACCGGCGAGCAGATGCTCGGCCTCCTCGAGAGCCGCCTCGACAACGTCGTCTACCGCCTCGGCTTCGCGGCCACGCGCGTCGAAGCGCGCCAGCTCGTGCAGCACGGGCACATCCTCATCAACGGCAAGCGCGTCGACATCCCGAGCTACCTCCTCCGCAACGGGGACAAGATCGAGATCCGCGAGAAGAGCCGCGAGCTCAAGCT
>JAYVXL010000500.1:0-5171 GCA_043785185.1 Myxococcales bacterium | reverse complement strand
GGTCGTCCGGCGTCGCGCCGGCGCGGTTGCCGACACCCTGGCAGGCGACGCCGACGCGCGTGACGACGTTGGCGAGCCAGCAGTCCGCGTTGTCCTTCTGGCCGCACCGGAACATGGTGTTCGTGCATTGGATCGTGTCGACCTCGTGCATGCGCATCGGTTTGTACGCGTCGTCGTAGTCGTGCGGCTCCTTCGCGCAGAGCGTCTTGCTCGCGCGGCACGCCTCGCCGAGCGGCATCTTTTCGAGCGCCGTCACGAGCGCGTCGTGGTGCGCCTGCAGCCACTGCGTGACGTCGGCGAAGAATTTCGGCGTCGCGTTGAGCATGGCGACGGCCGCTTTGTCGACCTCGTTGGCGCACGCGGCGTGGTGATCCTTCGAAGGCTGCAGGTTCGAGAGCGCGGCCCGCGACTCTCGGAGCGCGCGCTCGGCGCACGCGTAGACTTTGCCGTAGCCGCTGCCAGACTCGCGGCAGGACGTCCACGTGCGCGACGCCGCGCTCGCGTCGCACGCGAGGGGGTAGCGCGAGACGATCACCTTCAGCGTCTCCTTCGCGTCGAGGTCGGCGGTCGCCTCGGGCAGCGGCGGGCCAGCCTCGATCTCGATCGGCTTCCTGTCCCTCTTGCACCCCGCTCCGCCGCCGAAGAGGGCGAGTGCGAGGGCACAGACGATGGCCGCCGGCGCGAGGGACGCGGCCGCGTGACGTGCTCGCGTCATTGGGCCGAGCGTATCACCGGTTCAGCGTGGCGAACGCGCTCTCCATGGCGTGGCTGAGCGTCGGCGCGAGGTAAAGGCAGAGCAGGCCCAGGCCGAGCGCCACCAGCGCGAGCGACGCGTTGTAGCGGCGCGCCGAGACGAGCCCCGGCGCCGGCTTCTGCGGCTTCTGTGGCTTGGGGGCGCGGAAGCCGACGACCGTGGCGTCGGATACGCCGCGGGCCGCGGGGCGCGGCTTGGAAGCGGCCGGAGCGGGCGGAGCCGGAGGCGCGGCCGGGGCCCACGAGTCTTGGGCCACCATGATCGACGGGAGATTTCCCTCCGCGGTCGTGCGGGGCTTCGGCGGCGTGTGCGCGCGGACCTTCGAGCGCGAGAAGCGCTTGCGCAGGCTGGGGCGGAGCACCTCGGTCACCGTGTCGTCCACCGCATGGTCGGCCCTCTCGGTCCGCCGACCGCGGACGAAGATGAGCGTCTTGGAGGAGTGAGGAAAGGCAGCCATCGGCGAGAGGTAGAGCACACGATGTGCCACATGTGCGGCTTATGAAATGACTTACCTTTTCGGAGAGCGTTGGATCGATTTGAGACCAAGTGTAGTCAAAGAGGATCCACTCCGTGGCTTCTGCTTGACGCGCGCGGCGCGGGATACGAGCGTGCGCCGGATGATTCGCTCCTTTCGGCGCTCGCTTCGCTTCGCGTTACCGCTCGCTGCCGTCGCCGCGCTCGCGACGGCCTGCAACCGGGACCCCAAGAAAGACGCCGCCCCGACCGCGCCGCGCGCGCCCGAGCCGATCCCGAGCGATTTCGTCGTCAACGGGTTCTTTCCCGCGGGCAATGACGCGCCTCCGAAGATGGAGCTTCGCGTGGATGGCGGCGCCATCGCCCTCCCGCTCGACGGCGGCGCCGCGGCCCCTTCCCCGTCCGGTGAGCCCCCCGCAACGGCCGCGTCCTCGGTTAAGGTTCTCGAGCCGGGGGAGGAGCCGCGCGCGGCGCGCAAGTACGAGCTCAAGGCCGGCAAGGTCGAGAACCTCGCGGTCACCCTTCGCTCCACGATGAGCCAGGAGATCCCCGGCCAACCGCCGGCGACGCAGGCGCAGCCCGGCATGGTCTTCGGCATCGCCCTCACGCCGCAGGCGAAGGCGGACACGGGCGACTTCCCGGTCAAGATCGCGTTCACGAAGGCCGAGATTCTCCCGGGCGCCGACCTCGATCCCAACCAGCAGCGCCAGATGCAGGGGGCCTTCAAGGTGCTCGTCGGCCAGTCGGGCGCGTTCCGCCTCGGCCCGCACGGCGCGGTCAGCGGCTTCGCGCTCTCGAACGAGCAGCTCGCCCACTCCGAGCTCGGCGCCCTCGCGCAGCAGACGCTCGAAGGGCTCTTCGTCGTGCTCCCCGACGAGCCGATCGGCAAGGGCGCGCGGTGGGAAGACACCGGCACGTCGCGCCAAGAGGGCGTGAGCGTCACCACCGTCTCGACCTACACGCTGAAAGACGTGACGCCCGACGGCCTCGCGATCGCCGTCGTCACGAAGCGCAGGGCGCCGCCGCAGCCGATGGCCGATCCGCGCGCGCCCAAGGGGACGACGGTGGCGATCGACGGAACGTCGAGCGCGCAGGTCAAGATCCGCCTCGACCGGATGCCGGGCAAAGGCTCGGTCGACTCGACGACCGGCATCACCGTCACGCAAGGTGGCGGCGCGCCGGGCGCGCCGCCGCGCGCGATGCAGCAGAAGGTCACCGTGAAGCAGACGATCGACAACTCGTCGGGCTGAGAGCGCCTCACGTCGAGCTTGGCGTTCCGGCTAAGCTTCGCGCGCGCACGCGCGCGCGAAGTCGGCGATGGCGGCGAGCGCCTCGGTCGGTCGGTCCTTGTGCGGCGCGTGGCCGCAGCGCGCGAGGACGCAGCGCGTGAACGGCGCGCGTAGGCCGCGGGCGATCGCGTCGACTTGCGCGAGCGTGCCGTAGGCGTCGTCCTCGCCTTGAAGGGCGAGCACCGGCGCCGCGATCTCTGGGAGGAAGCCCTCGAGGTTCCACGCGCGGAAGCCGGGGTCGAGCCAGGCGTCGTTCCAGCCACGGAACGCGCCGTCGACGTTGTCCCCGTGGTAGCGCGCGAGGCGCGCGCGCAGATCTCCCCCGTCGTAGGCCTCCTTCGCGGCGGCGATGCTCGCGACGGAGACGTCTTCGCAGAAGACGTGCGGCGCCATGAGGGCGAGGCCGCGCAGCCGCGCATCGCGCGTGGCGGCGAAGATGAGCGCGATCGAGCCGCCGTCGGAGTGGCCGACGAGCACCGCGTCGCGAATCTTCGCGTCGGTGAGGATTTGCGGAAGGAGCGCCGCCTCCTCGTGCATGTACGTGAGCGGACGCGGGAGCGAGATCTTCGGCGAGCGCCCGTAGCCGAAGCGGCTGTAGACGAGCGCGCCCATCCCCGTGGCCGCCGCGAGCTTGGCGGGAAAGTCGCGCCACATTTTCACGCAGCCGAGCCCCTCGTGCAGGAGCACCAGCGTGGGGGCTGCGTCCGGCGGGGGGCCGAGCCAGACGGATTCCAGCCGCTCGAGCATCGGGTCGTGGCAGACTGTAGCGCCGAATGAGCGCGACGTGGACCGGCGGCGTTAGGATGGTGGCGTGGGCGCTTTGCGCAGCTCTGGTGAGCTGCGATCGCAAGGAGGAGCCCGCGAAGCCGGATCCGAACGCGAAGACGACGACGACCGCCACGGCGTCGAGCCGAGCGACGCCGATACCCGCGCCGACGCCGACGCCGACGCCGACGCCGACCGATGCGCCGATGGGCGTGCTCGCGCCCACCGACCAGCTCCGCACCATCGCCGCCGCGCCCGAGGGAGACGTCGCGACGCAGGTGAAGGAGCTGATGACGCGCGAGGCGAAGGATGGGCGCAAGGTCCTCGTCTACATCGGCGCGACGTGGTGCGAGCCGTGCAAGCGGTTCCACGCGTCCGCTGCGCGCGGGGATCTCGACAAGGAGTTCCCCAACCTCACGCTCCTCGAGTACGACGCCGACCGCGACGGCGAGCGCCTCGTCACGGCGAACTACAACACGCGCCTCATCCCGTACTTCGGCCTGCCCGCGGCGGACGGCAAGGGGACGGGCAGGCACATCGAGGGCGGCGTGAAGGGCTCCGTCGCGGTCGAAGACATCGCGCCGCGCCTGCACGAGCTGCTCAAGTAGAGCAAGTCGCGCGGCAAGTCGCGCGCGCGGTCATTTCTTCGGCGCGGTCGTGGACGCGGGCGCGGCGGTCGTCGCCGGCTTCGCGCCGGGAGTCGCCGCCGGGGCGGTCGCGGCCGCCTCCTGCGCCTTGCGGAGCGCGCTGCGCTCGGCGCTGTACTCGTGCTCGAGGCGACGCGCGAGCGTCACCGCGATGACCTTCATCATCGTGGCGCCGGAGATCTTCTCGGCGTCGGCGGCGAGCTGGTCGTGCAGCCCCTCGAGGACGCCCGCCCACGCCATCGGCTCTTTCTCGGCCGGCGTCTTCGCGCTGTCGGGCACGGCGTGCCCCGCGCCCTTCGCGGCGGTGACGAGGTAGCCGAGCCACGTGCCCGGCTTGAGCGGCTTGGTCGCGTCCTCCGGCACGGCGGGCGCGTCGACGTTGAAGAGCAGCTTGAAGGGGCCGCGCGCCGCGTACACCTTGAGGTGCTTCGGCAGCCCGCGCGTGATGCTCATGCGCTCCATGGCGCTCATGACGCCCAGCGCGTGCGCCTCACCGGTGAGATCGCCCACGTCGAGCTTGAGCAGCGCCTCGAGGCCCGCCGTCGCCGTGAGCGGCGCGACCGCCGCGGCCTCGTCGGCGCTCAGCTTCTCCGGCTCCTTGGCGAGGTCGCGCTTGACGCGCTCGCCGGCGCGCCGCGCGTGCATCTCCTCTTTCTTCGCGGTCGCCAGCACGGTGACGAGCTTCACGAGCGCGTCCTTGCGGGGGCCGTCGGTCGCGTCGTCCTTTGCGGTGGCGGCGATCTTCTTGCCGACGTCCTCGATCGCGTTCGCGTCGTAGGCGCGCAGCTGCTCGTACTTCTCTTTGTCGTCCGTGCCGAAGACGCGCTTGGTCGCCTCGCGGCAGCGCGCCTCGCTGGCGGCCTTGCGCGTCTCCGCCGCGTCGGCGCCCTCGGCCTCGCTCCACACGCCGCCGTACCAGCAGCTCGCGACGAGCACGGCCAGCGCGTGCGCCTGGCCCTTCGCGGGCGGCGGGGCGGCGGTCGGCCCCGCGTCGACGTTCGCGCCCGGGGCGCTGGTGCTCACCATCGGCGGCGGCGCCGGCAACGGCTCCACCGGCTTCGGCGCCTCGCCGCCGCAGGCGGAGAGCGCGAGGAGGACAGCAGTGGACGCGGCGACGGCAGTGGAGCGGAAAAGCATGACCACGGGCATCGCACGACCGCCCGCGTCCTTGCAAGCTACGGGTCCGGCGGCGGCGAAAATCGCCGGCGCCGCGCCGGAACAGGGCCCCACCGTTTTGCTACC
>JAYVXL010000499.1:0-5177 GCA_043785185.1 Myxococcales bacterium | reverse complement strand
AAGGGCGCGCTCGCCGGGCCGAGGAGCAGGCCGCAGCTCTCTTCGTCGCGCGCATACGCCGCGCGCGCTTCGGCGAACACGCGGTCGAGCACCGCCTGGCCCACGACGACGCCGGCAGCGGCCCACGGATGGCTCTTCACGTCTCGCGGATCTTGCATCGCTCGCCCTCGCTCGCCCGCCCCGCGGGCGCGGTTCACCAGACGTACTTTTTGTCCCACTTCATCGGCGCGAAATACCGGTCGCCACGATCGCACGCGATGACCACGACGCAGCCGCCCTTCCCGCTCGCCTGGAGCGCCTCGGCGATGCGGAGCGCCGCGACCACGTTCGCGCCCGACGAGTGGCCCACGTTGAGCCCCTCCTTGTGGACGAGCTCCTCGGACATGTTCCAGCCGTCCTCGGTCGTGACGCGCACCGTCTCGTCGGGGATGCCGGCGTCGTAAATCTTCGGGACGAGGCTCGACGGCAGGTGCTTCAGGCCCTCGAGGCCGTGCATCGGCTCGCTCGGCTCGACGGCGACGCAGCGAATGGCCCGCGCGTGCTCCTTGAGCCGACGCGTCGTGCCCATCATCGTGCCCGTCGTGCCGAGGCCCGCGACGAAGTGCGTGACCTCGCCGCCGAGCGCCTCCAAGATCTCCGCGCCGGTGCCGAAGTAGTGGGCGAGCGGGTTGTTCGGGTTCGAGTACTGGTCGGGGTAGTAGTAGCGCCCCGGATCCTCCGCGACGATGCGCTGGACGTGGCGGATGGCGCCGTCGGAGCCTTCCATGGGATCGCTGAAGACGATCTCGGTCCCGAACGAGCGGGCGATGTCCTTGCGCGCCTTGGTGACGTTGAGCGGCATGACGAGGCGGACCTTGACGCCGAGCGCCGCGCCGAAGAGCGAGTACGCGACGCCGGTGTTGCCGCTCGTCGAGTCGATGAGGATCTTGTCCCGCGTGAGCTCGCCCGACGCGAGCGCCTCCTGCATCATGCGCAGCGCGGCGCGATCTTTCACGCTGCCGCCCGGGTTGCAGAACTCGAGCTTGGCGTACACGGGTATGTCCGGGCACTTCGCCGTGACCTTGCGCAGGCGCAGGAGCGGCGTGCGGCCGACGGCGTCGACGATCGAGTCGCCGCGAAAAGCGCGCGCGTAGCTCACGCGGGCGACCGCTCCTCTCGTACGTCGCCCGTGACCAGCCACGCGCGACGGAGCGCGACGAGCGCCGCGTGCGCCCCGAGCGCGACCTCGCGCGCCGCCGGGCTCGCGACCTCGAAGGGCAGCACGTGCGCCTCCGCGGCCTCGCCGCCGACGCGGGCACCCGCCGCCTCGAGGTAGCGCCGCTCCACGCGCGCCGCCTCGCCGCGCGTGGCCAGCGGGACGGGCGCGGCGCTCAGGCGAGCCTGCCCGCGCTCGCCGACCTCGACGAGCCGCGTCTGGCGCGTGTAGCGGACGTCGGCCATCGCTCAGCCGCCGGCGATCGCCGGGACGATGCTGATCTGATCGCCGCCCTTGAGCTCGGTCCCGAGGCCGTTCAAGAAGCGCACGTCCTCCTCGCCGACGTAGATGTTGATGAAGCGCCGCACCCCCTTCTCGTCGAGGAGGCGGTCCTTGATGCCGGGGTGGTTCTTCTCGAGGTCGTCGATCACGGCGCCCACGGTGCCGCCATCGGCGTTGACCTCGTCTTTGCCGCCGGTGAGGGGGCGCAGCGGCGCGGGGATTCGAACGATCGTGCTCATGGTCTCTCTCCTTCTTTCATCCGTCGCAAACTCGAGAACGTCACCGCCGATCCCTTCGATGCCGGACGCGGCGCAGAGCGCGCACGAGGGCCGCGCGGCGAGGCGGCGGCGGCGGAGGGCGTCGGTCTTTCCATCGAACGTCACGAGCGTGCCCGCGACGTCCTCCCCGGCCAGCATCGCGAGCGCGAGATCGGCCTGCAGCGCGCCGACGACGCCGACCATCGGGCCGACGACGCCGGCCTCGGCGCAGTTCGGGCCATCTCCCTCGGGCACGTCCTCGAAGAGGCACCGGTAGCAAGGGCGCCCCGCCGCGGCGACGGCGAGCGCGGTGCCGTGCCAGCGAATGGCGGCGGCGTGGACGACCGGCACCTTCGCGAGACGGCACGCGTCGGCGGCGAGGAATTTCGTCGCGAAGTTGTCGCTGCCTTCGACGACGAGATCGTAGCCGACGACGAGCGCGGCGGCGTTGCGCGGCAGGAGGCGTGTCCTGTGCGGCACGAGCCGCGCCGAAGGAGCCCGCGCGCCGAGCGCGCGCATCGCCGCGTCGACTTTGTGCGCGCCGATGTCCGCGTCCGAGAAGAGGACTTGCCGGTGCAGGTTGGTCACCTCGACGACGTCGTCGTCGCACAGCCCGAGCGTTCCAACGCCCGCCGCGGCGAGCGCGAGCGCGGCGGGGCAGCCGAGGCCGCCGACGCCGACGACGAGCACCCGCGCGCGCGCGAGCGGGATGGCCGGAGGGAGCGGCGCCGTCATCCGTCCAGCTCCGGGAAATACTCGGCGAGGCTGAAATACCGCTCCCCCGTGTCACAGAGGACCGTGACCACGTGCTTGCCGGGCCCGAGCTCGCGCGCGACCTGGTCCGCCGCGAACGCCGCCGCGCCCGCGCTGATGCCGACGAGGATGCCCGCCGTCCGCGCGAGGCCCGTCTTCGCGCGCCACGCGTCGGCGTCGGTCACCGTGCGCACCTCGTCGACGACGCTCGGGTCGTAGTTCTTGGGGACGAATCCGGCCGCGAGGCCTTGGATCTTCGTCGGTCCGCGCTCGCCGCGCGAGATCGTCGCGCAGGCGTCGGGCTCGACGGCGACGATCCGCGGGCCGCCCTCGGACGGCGGCCCCAGCGCCGCGCGCAGCGCCTTGCCGACGCCGCTCACCGTCCCGCCCGTGCCGACGCCGGCCACGAACGCGTCGATCGAGAGCCCCTTCATCGCGCCCAGGATCTCCCGCGCCGTCTCGCGCGCGTGCACCCGCGGGTTCGCGCCGTTGCCGAACTGGTCCGGCAGGAAGGCGCCGGGCGTCTTCTCCCCGAGCTCTTTGGCCGCCAAGATGGCCCCCTCCATCTGCCCCTCGGCCGGCGTAAGGACGATCTTGGCGCCGTACGACTCGAGCAGCTGGCGGCGCTCGAGGCTCATGCTCTCGGGCATCGTGAGGATGCACGCGTAGCCCTTCACCGCGCACACGAGCGCGAGGCCGATGCCCGTGTTGCCGCTCGTCGGCTCGATGACGACGCCGCCGGGACGAAGGCGCCCCGACGCCTCCGCCTCCTCGATCATCGCGAGGCAAATGCGGTCCTTGAGCGAGCCGCCCGGGTTCAGGTGCTCGCACTTGCCCCACACCGTCGCGCGCGGCGACTCGGCGTAGGCGGCCGGGCGCCGGAGCCGGACGAGCGGCGTCTGGCCGATGAGCTCGAGCATCGAGTCCGCGACGAGCAGCGGGCGGGGCGGCATTAAATCACGTACGCGCTCGCCGCGCGCCCTCCGCCGCGGGTGACGCCCGCCCGCTCGGCGCGCGCGCAGACGTCGGCGAGCGTGAGCTTGGAGCTGCAGGCCTCCATCTCGCTCGTCAGGTCGTCGAGCAGCTCGTCGCAGATCTCGCGCAGCTCTTGCTGCGCGTGCGCGGCGCCGCCCCGGCGGGCGCGCGGCGTCGCCCCTTCCGTCGCGCGCAGCACGTCCCGCAGGCGGATCTCCGCCGCGGGGCGCGCGAGGTGGTAGCCGCCGCGCGGTCCGCGCTTGGAGGCGACGAGCCCCTCGCGCCGCAAGTCCTGGAAGATCTGCTCGAGGAAGCGCAGCGGGATGCGCTGGCGGCGCGCGACGTCCTTCATCTGCGCCGGCGCGGCCGCCGCGTGGAACGCGAGATCGCTGAGCGCGCGGACGGCGTAGCGCCCCTTGCTGGACACCCGGATCATGGCCTACCGCTCATTTCTAATTGTCACATCGGAATTGTCAAGAATCATCGCCCCGCGACGGAAGTGCTACCTTCCGCGATCATGCTCGGGTCGGACGACGCACGCGCGATCCACGAGGCGTTCCCCGCCATCGATCTCCACGCCGACACGCTCATGTGGACGCGCTGGCTGGGCTACGACCTCCACGCGCGCCACACGCCGCCGCTGCCGTTCGCGGCGCTCGGTGGGCACGTCGACCTCCCGCGCATGCGCGACGGCGGCATGGGGGCGCAGTTCTTCGGCCTCGTGTCGCTGCCGGTGACCCATGGCGCGCGCGGCTCCGAGGCGGTCATCGACGCGCAGATCGACGCGCTCGAGGAGACGATCGCGCGGCGCCCGGGCCTCCGCCTCGTCAAGACGGCGGCGGAGGTCGAGGCCGCGCGCGCGGACGGCGCGCTCGGCGCGCTCCTCGGCATCGAGGGCGCGCACGCGCTCGAGGGGAACCTCGACACGCTCGGCCGCTTCGCCCGGCGCGGCGTCCGCTACCTCGGCGTCCTGCATTTCAGCGCGAACGAGGCGGGCGCCCCGGCGTACGGCCGCGGGCGCGACGACACGGTGGGCCTCACGCGCTGGGGGCACGACCTCGTCCGGCGCTGCGAGGACGAGCGCGTCCTCGTCGACCTGTCGCACATCAACAAGCGCGGCTTCCTCGACGCGTGCGCGATCGCGCGCCGTCCGCCGATCGTGAGCCACACCGGAGTGCTCGGCGCGTTCGATCACTGGCGCAACATCGACGACGAACAGCTGCGCGCCGTCGCGGAGCGCGGCGGCTGCGTCGGCGTCATCTTCTGCCCGCGCTTCGTCGGGGGCGATGGGCTCGGCCCGGTCGTGAAGCACATGAAGCACATCCTCGACGTCGTCGGCGAGGACGTCCCGGCGCTCGGCAGCGACTGGGACGGCTTCATCGTACCGACGCGCCCGCTCCAAGACCCGACGGGGCTGCCGCTGCTCACCGACGCGCTGCTCGAGGCGGGCGTGCCGGGGCGGGTGGTCGGCAAGATCCTGCGCGGCAACGTGATGCGCGTGCTCGCCGAGGCCTGAGCTTCGGATTCGAGGCACGCTAGGCGACGCGCCGGCTCAGGTGATCTCGACGTGCTCGACGTCGAGCCCGCTCGCCGCGAGTCGTCCGGCGATTCGCGCCTTCCACGCGTCGCGGTCGGCCCCCGCCGGCGCGTCGATCTCGACCCGCACGCGGCCGCCGTCGGCGTGCACCATCACGGTCGCCCCGGCGAGCGCGCCG
>JAYVXL010000498.1:0-5182 GCA_043785185.1 Myxococcales bacterium | reverse complement strand
ACGCGGTGGCGCGGAGCAAGACCGGCACCTACGTCGGCTTCGACCGCGGCTCGTCCAAGTTCTTTCGCAGCGCCGATGGGCTCGCGTGGTCACCGGCGGCGGTCAGCCCCCCCGCGGGCCCCGACCTTTATCGGATCGTCTACGGGTACGGAAAACCATCGGCCGAGTGCCCGCTCTGACGGGCCACACGCGGCGCAGACCGGCTCGGACGATCCAGTCGCCCGCGACCAAGACCGCCGCGGGCGCGAAAAATCAAGGCGTTGCCGGTGCGCCCACAGCGGCACACATTGTGCGTACCGTCGCGTATGATCCGCTTTCGTCCGCGCATCGGTGCCCTCTTCCTCGCGGCGCTCCCTCTCGTGGGCCTCGTGGCGTGCTCGGCGGCGTCCTCGTCCAGCGCGCCTGGCGAGACCGAGTCGAATGCGACGGTCGATTCCGCGACGGCGCGGCGAGCGTTCGCCATCGTGCGCGGCATCCGCTACCTGCCCTTCGCGTACCGCGACGACGGGTGCTACGCCCGCGCCCTTTACATGTCGATGGAGCTCGCGGTCGCGAAGATCCCATCGAGCGCGCACTTCATCGCGGGTGACCTGCGGCCGCCGCAGGAGATGTGGCGCTTCCACGTCGCGCCGATGCTCAAGGTCATCGGACAGGACCACCTGACCATCCTCGACCCGTCGCTCGCGGGTGCCCCCTTGCCCGTCGCCGATTGGATCGCGCGCACCCATCCCCAGGGCGCCTACAACACGTTCTACGTTCCCGGCTCGCGGTACATCTCGCTCACGGATCTCGCCGCCTCGCGCTCCGAGCAGAGCGTCATGATCACGAGCTTCGATCAGCTGCCCCCCTTCAAGAAGAGCGATGTGCAGGACGCGTGTCAGTTCCTCTGGAACGCGCTCGACTGGGAGACGCCGTCCCACGACGAGCTTCGCCCTGCCCTCCTCGGGCGCACCAAGCAGCTCCTCGCCGCGCTGGCCGGCCTCGGCAAGCTCACCGACGACATGCAGGACGCAGGGGCCTTCGACTGCGAGGTCCCGCGCGATCAGTAGGCGCGGGCGCTCTGCGTGCGGTTTTAGTAGGGTTGATCCGTGCCCAGCGATCACGGAAAAGCGGTCGTGGAATCGCCGTGGAGCGCGTGGCTCCTCGCCAAGGATCGCGTCCTCCACCGGGTCGAGGACGGCGGCACGATCGAGCTCTTCGTGCCCACGAGCCACCTGTGCGTGAGCCGGGTCACCGGGCGGCTCAGCGCGGAGATGGCGCACGCGTGGGTGAGCACGATTGAGCCCCACTTCGAGCGCGGCAACGTCTACGCGACGTTCCACGACTGGAAGCGCATGGAGCGCTACGACTCTGCCGCGCGGCGCACCCTCACCCGGTGGGTCATCGCCAGGCGCGCGAGCATTCGCGGCGCGGAGTTCCTGGTCGCGTCCAAGCTCGTCGCGATGGGGGTGGCGGCGGCGAGCCTCGCGACGACGCTCGCCGGGATGGAAATGGTGGCGCACACCGCCGACCTCCCGTTCGCGACCTCTCTCCGCGCCGCGATGGTCCCGACGCCCCGCGATGCCCCGACGTGAGTGACGTCCCGCGATCTCCCGAGGGAGGCGACGCGCGCCTTCGGACGTGAAAGGCTCGCGAGTCCTTCAAGAGCGATGCCGACGACTTCGGGTTCCTGGTGCCCACACCCGCGCTTCCTGAGCTCGCCGACCCGAGGATCGCACGCGCCTGCTGGCGTCGCTGAAGCTCCCGGTGACGACGGGGCCGCAAAAGGCCTGGCTCACCGAGCTCGAGCGCCCCTTGCGGCGGTCGTCGCGAGCGTCAGACGCTCACAGCTTCGTCTTCGCGCAGCGGACGCCGATGTCCGCGACCGCCGAGTCGACGCTGTAGTTGTTCTGGGCCTGCGTCGTAAGGTTGACGGCGTCCGACGTGAACCCGCCGCCGCGGCTGATGCGCTGGAAGACGCCGGCGTCGATCGAGTTGCCGCTGTAGTCGTTGGGGAGCGACGACGGCAGCGTGTTCCAAGCGTCGTCCCAGGTCCACTCGTAGAGGCTGCCGGACATGTCGAGCACGCCGTCGAACGACGCGCCCAGCGGCGCGCTCCCGCCGGCGCGGGGGAAGCCGCACCCGTTGTAGTCGTTGAGCGAGCCGCCGTCGCTGCCGCGCCAGACCGCGCGCGAGCAGTCGCCCGGCGCCGGCGTGTCGCCCCACGGGTACGTCCGCCCGCGCCCGCGGCCCGTCGCCGCCCACTGCCACTCGATCTGCGTCGCGAGGCGCTTCTGACCGTCGAACCAGCAGAACGCCGCGGCCTGATACCAGTTGATGCAGTTGATCGGCACGTCGGCCGCGACGCCGTTGTACGTGGGCGACGCGTTGAAGCTGTTGTCGGTGCGCATGCAGCCCGGGTTTTTGTAGCCGTCGGCGCGGGCCTTGAGGTTCCATGACGACTGCCAGCGCAGCTCGTTCTGGTGCGGGCCGGCCGGGTCGAGCGAGCACTCGCCCGTGTCGCACGGCATCGGCATCGCCGCGTTCACCCAGTCGCGGAAACGGGCGACGGTCGCCTCCTTCGTGTCGAGGTAGAAGTCGCGCGTGATGATGACCTGCGACGACGCGCCGCCCTGGTGGTACGCGAAGCCGGCGGCGCCGGTTTGAGGGATCAAGATCTGCGGGCCGCCGGAGCCGCTCGCGCCGCTGCTGCCGCTCGCGCCGCTGCTGCCGCTGCTGCCGCTGCTGCCGCTGCTGCCGCTCGTCCCGCTCGCGCCGCTGCTGCCGCTCGTCCCGCTGCTGCCGCTCGTGCCGCTCGTGCCGCTGCTGCCGCTCCCGCCGCTCGTCCCGCTGCTGCCGCCTGCGCCGCTCGAGGCGCCGTCGGCAGGGGCGCCGTCGGGGAGCAGCCCGCCGCTCGACCCGGCGATCTGAAAGTCCGGAAAGCACGCCGCGAACGCGCCGAAGACGATGCCACCGGCGGCCAGGATCAACGGGACACGAGGACGCATCGTCAGGGGGTGTAGCCCCACCCAGGCCGCCGCGCAACGAATGGCAGCGGCAGTTCGTCCCGTGCCACGACCCATTCGTCCGCGATGATGGCTTGCGACGCCGCGACGTCGACCCCCATACTCGCCGCCCCATGATCGACGAAACGCTCCCGTACGAGGCCATCCTCGCGGCGCGCGCCGCGCAGCTCGCGTCGGCATGCGTGCACGCCGGCGAGGACGGCGCGCGCCGCGGTCCGCTCGATCTGCCGATCACGCTGTCGTCCGCGTTCGGGTTCGAGAGCGCGGACGAGGCGGCCGGCGCCTTCCGCAACGAGAACGACGCGTACATCTACGGGCGCTGGGGCAACCCCAACGTCGAGGCCCTCGAGGCCAAGGTCGCGGCGCTCGAGGGCGCGGCCGCGGCGTGCGTGACGGCGAGCGGCATGGCCGCGATCTCCGGCGCCGTGATGTCGATCTGCAAGAGCGGCGACCACATCGTCGCGCCCCGGTCGATGTACGGCGAGAGCGCGCGCCTCCTCCGCGAGCGCCTGCCGCGCTTCGGTGTCACCACCACGTTCGTCGACGCGCGCGACCCGGACGCGTACGCCGCCGCGGTGCGCAGCGAGACGCGCCTCCTCTACGTCGAGACGCCGTCGAACCCGATGCTCGCCGTCGCCGACCTCGGCGCCGTCGTCCGCCTCGCGAAGGCGCGCGGCATCGCTTCGCTCGCCGACAACACGTTCGCGACGCCGTTCTCCCAGACGCCGCTCGCGCACGGCGTCGACGTCGTCGTCCACTCGATGACCAAGGGCCTCGGCGGGCACGGCGACGCCATCGGCGGCGCGCTCGCCGGCGCGGCGGACGTCGTTCTGGCCGCGCGCGACCTCGTGGTGAAGGGCTTCGGCGGCGTCATCGCGCCGTTCAACGCGTTCCTCATCGACCGCGGCATGCGCACCTTCGCGCTGCGGCAGGCGCAGGCGTGCGCGACCGCCGCGACGCTCGCGAAGCGCCTCGCCGGGCACCCGAAGGTCGCGCGCGTCTACCACCCTTCGTTGACCACGAGCCCCGGCCACGACGTGGCGCGCCGACAGATGCACGCGTTCGGCGCGATCCTGTCGTTCGAGCTGCGCGCGAAAGAGCAGGGCGCCGCCGCCGACGCCGAAGGTGGCGCGCTCGCGCGCGGAAAGCGCGTCCTCGAAGGGGTCCGCCTCGCGACGCACGCCGTGAGCCTCGGCGACGTGCGCACGCTCCTCGTCCACCCCGCGTCGACGACCCACTCGACGATGCCGCCGGACGCGCGCGCGCTCGCCGACATCACCGACGGACTCCTGCGGCTGAGCGTCGGCATCGAGGGCGCCGAGGATCTATGGCGTGATCTGGAGCACGCCCTCGCCGGCGCCTGAGCGCCGTGCTAAGTCGAAGGCCCCCATGGACCGGCTCGTCGTCGTCGGTGCGCGGCAGCACAACCTCAAGAACGTGAGCATCTCGCTCCCGCGAGGGAAGCTCGTGGTGTTCACGGGACCGAGCGGCTCCGGCAAATCGAGCCTCGCGTTCGACACGATCTACGCCGAGGGGCAGCGCCGGTACGTCGAGTCGCTGTCGGCGTACGCGCGGCAGTTCCTCGAGCAGCTGCCGAAGCCGAACGTCGAGCGCATCGACGGGCTCTCGCCGGCGATCGCCATCGAGCAGCGGCCGCTCTCCAAGTCGCCGCGGTCGACCGTCGGCACCGTGACCGAGATCGCCGACTACCTGCGCCTCCTCTTCGCCCGCGTCGGCATTCCGCACTGCCCGAGCTGCGGCAAGCGCATCGTGGCGCAGACGGTGCAGCAGATCACCGACCGCATCCTCGCGCTGCCCGACGGCGCGAAGATGAGCGTGCTCGCGCCCATCTGCCGCGCGCGCAAGGGCGAGCTGAAGCTGGAGCTCGAGCGCCTCCGCCGCGACGGCTTCGTGCGCGCGCGCGTCGACGGCTCGGTCGTCGACCTCGGCGACGAGCTCGAGCTCGATCGCACCAAGCTGCACGACCTCGACGTCGTCGTCGACCGCCTCGTCTTGAAGGAGGGGCTCAAGGGCCGCCTCACCGACTCGGTGGAGCTCGCGCTCAAGCTCGGCGAGGGGCGCATGCTCGCGCACGTCGAGGGCGAGGAGCCCATCTGGCTGAGCGAGCGCTTCGCGTGCGTCGACTGCGGCATCTCGCTGCCGCCGATCGAGCCGCG
>JAYVXL010000497.1:0-5182 GCA_043785185.1 Myxococcales bacterium | reverse complement strand
CAGGCCGCGCGCGCCGAGGACGCAGGCCTGCGCGCCGTGCTCGCCGAGCTGGCGGACGACGAGTGCGCGCACGCCGAGCTCTCGGCGGACCTCGGCGGATGGCTCGCCTCGCGGCTGAGCGACGCCGAGCGCGCCCGCCTGGACGACGCGCGCCGCGAGTTCTTCGCCGCGTGCGAGGACGCGCCGCCGACCGAAGACCCTGCGGTCGCGCGCGCGCTCGGCTTCCCGGCGCCCGGCGCGTGGCGTCGCCTCGTGCGCGCGGTGGCCTCTGAGATGACCGCCGCGCGCGCCGCCGCCTGACACCGCATTCGCCGCGGGTTCTTCCTAGCGATCGAGCTCGGGGTAGTGCCGGAACAGGTCGTGCTCGCTCCACGGCACGCGCCGCTCCGACGCGAGGTAGCGGGCGACCCGCGGGCGCGCCGCCACGCGGTCGCGCAGCGCGAGCAGACGAGGGATGCGCTTGTGGAGCTTCTTCATCGCGCGCGGAAACGCGTACGAGAGCCCCTCGACGACTTGGAACAGCGACAGATCGACGTACGTGAACCGCCTCCGGATCGGGTGCGCGCCGCCGCCCGCTTCGAGCACGCGCTCGAAGTAGCCAAGGTACTTCGGCAGCCGCGCGGCACGAAAATCCGTGGCGCGCCGGGCCGCTTCGCGCTTTTGCTCCTCGTAGTAGAGCGTGACGCCGAGCGGGTGGTGCGTGTCGTGGACCTCGACGAGCAGATCCATCACCGTGAGCTGCAGCTGGTGGGCGCCGACGCGGCTCGCCTCGTCGGCCGGCACGAGGCGATGGCGCGGCGCGAGCCACGCGAGCACGTTCGCCGTCTGGGCGACGACCAGCGGCCCGGCGGCGAGGAACGGCGGCGCGAAAGGCGCGAGGCCTTTCGCTGCGCCGGCGATGAGCCGCTGCATCGCCTCCATCCCGCCGGGGTGGCGCGCGACGTCGACGTACGGCGCCGCCGCCTCCTCGAGCGCGAGCCGGACGAGCTCGCCACGACCCTGGATCTGCGGCCAATAGTAGAGGAGGTACGGCTTTTTCACGGGGGCATGTACCCACGGCCCGCGGCCCGCGGCAATCCTAGGACCTCCCCTCGGCGGGGGCGCGCCCCCCTCGCCAGCTCGTCCGCGAAGCGGAGCCGCAGGGTCGATGTGCGGCTTCGCTAGCAACCTGGGCCGATCCGCGCTACGACGCTCCGCGGGACATCAAGGTGTCCTCGAAGTGGGTGATCTGCTCGGAGCTGTTTCAGGCGGACCCGCTTCTACCAAGGGTGAATCGAATGGCTGAAGGCACCATCAAGCGTTTGACGGACAAGGGTTTCGGATTCATCGAGACCGGCACCGGCAAGGATCTCTTTTTCCACATGTCGGCGTGCGAGGGTGTCCGCTTTGAGGACCTCCAGCAGGGACAGAAGGTCTCGTTCACCGAGGGGCAGGGCCCCAAGGGACCGCGCGCCGAGAACGTCAAGCTGGTCTGAAAAGACCGCGACGACGGAGAGACGCGAGGTCGCCTTCGGGTGGCCTCGCGTTCTTCTTTTTGTGCGCGCGCGCCGGTAATCTCGCCGCCATGCGCACGAAAAAGGTGACCGCCCCCTTCGCCCCTCTGCTCGCTCTGCTCGCCGCGTCGTGCGGCGCTCCGCCGGCCCCCGAGGCTCCGCCGAGCGCCTCGCTCGCCGCGGCGCCTGCCATCGCGACGGCCGCGCCCGGGCCCGCATTGCCGAAGCCGCCCCGCGACGCCGCGAGCCTCGGCCAGCTCGAGCTCGCCATCACCGGCACCGCGGATTGTCAGGCGAAGGTTCGCGAAGGGCTCCTCGCGATGCACTCGTTCCTGTACGACCAGGCGCACGAGACGTTCGGCGCTGCGCTCGCCGCCGATCCGAGCTGCGCGATGGCGGCGTGGGGCGACGCGATGGCCCACGATCATCCGATCTGGCACATGCGCGACATCGCCAAGGGGCGCGCGGCGCTCGCGCGGGTCACCCGCGAGGAGGCGCTGACGCCGAAGGAGCGCGCGTTCGTCGCCGCGGCCAGGGCGCTGTACTCGAAGGACGACCACGACGAGGCGCACCGCGCCTGGCTCGCCGCGGCCGAGGCCATGCACCGCGACTACCCGAGCGACGACGAGGTCGCCCTGCAGCACGCGCTCGCGACCCTCGGCGTGTACGGCTACGACAAGAAGCACGTCCGCGAGCAGATGCAGGCCGGCGCGCTCGCGCTCGCCGTCTTCGCGCGGAGGCCGGACCATCCGGGCGCCGCGCACTACGCCATCCACGCGTTCGACAGCCCCGACCACGCGATCCTCGCGCTGCCGGCCGCGCAGGCGTACGCGCGCATCGCGCCGGCCGCCGGCCACGCGCAGCACATGCCGAGCCACACGTTCACGCACCTCGGCATGTGGCGTGAGGTCGTGCCGTCGAACGAGCGCGCGTACGCGGCGTCGGTGGCGTGGGAGAAGGCGCACGGCAAGCCCGCGCCGTCGGCGAGCCGGTACGACTGGCACGCGTACGCGTGGCTCGTCGCGGCGCGGCTCGAGCTCGGGCAGCCGTCGGAGGCGAAGAAGCTCATCGACGCCGCGCGTGCGGTCGTGCTCGAGCAGAAGGACGACGATGCGTCCGGGCTGCGCGCCGACTACGCGGACATGGTGGCCGACTACGTCTCGCAGACCGAGCGATGGGGCGAAGCCGAGGCGCTGCTCGCGCCGGTCCTCACGCCCGTCGTCGGGGAGGGGACGGGCGGTGACGGACCCGTCGCGTGCGCGATGCACGCGCCGGGCGGCGGCGCGGACTTCCGGATGCCGGCGGCGCTCTTCGCGCGCATGTCGGCGCATCGCACGCGCGCCGAGGCCGCGATCCACGAGGGCGACGCCGCCATGACCGACAAGCGCGTGGCCGACATGAAGGCCGTGCGCGCGCAGATGGCCGCCTGGAGCAAGGCGTTTTCGCCCGACACGGCGGCGCGGCAGGACGCGGTCTTCGCGGCCCTCACCACCGAGGGCCGCGCGGGCAAGAAGGCCGCGCCGGCGGCAGAGGACGCGGCGTTCAAGGCGCTGGAGAAGCTCGAGCACGTCGAGGCGGGCGCCACGATCGCGGGACCGGCCTGGCGCAGGACGACGCGCGAGACGCTCGGCGAGTGGCTCCTCGCGCGCGGCCGCGCGAAGGACGCGCTCGCGCGCTTCGAGGCCGAGCTCGCTGCGCGCCCGAACCGCGCGCTCTCGCTCCTCGGCGTCGCGCGCGCGGCGAAGGCGTCGGGCGACGTCGCCAAGGCGCGCGCGAGCTTCCAGGCGCTCGCGGATCTGTGGCGCGACGCCGACGCGGATCTGCCCGCGCTCGCCGAGGTTCGCGCCGGCGCGGCAGGCGGCTGAGCGTCACCCGGGTCTGCGCGGCGCCGGCGCCGGCGTCGTCAGCCCGCCCGCCCGCCGCCGCCGCCGCCGCGACCACGCCCGCCGCCGTCCGCCTCGCGCCGCGCGTTCATCTCCGCGGCAATCGCCGCGCGCGGCTCCTCCCCCAGGGCGGCGATCGCGGGAAAGATCACGCGCTCCTCCGCCTCGAGGTGCGGCGCGAGCGCGGCGCCCAGCGCCGCCGCGCGCGCGCCGAGCTCCGGCGCGATCTCGGCCCAACCCTCCGGCGTGTCCATCATCGCCTCGCACGTGGCGACGAGAGCGTCGACCAAGGCGTCGTGCGTCGCATGCTCGCGCGTCATGCGCGCGAGCGCGCTGGCTACCTCCGCCGGCGCGGAGGCGAGACGCGGGGCAATCGAGTCCTCCTCGTCGCGCACGTGAAAGGGCAGCGCGCGCCGGAAGTACCGCCGCACCCGCCCCGCGGTCTCGGCCCGCTCGTCGGCCGTCGCCGCGCTTGTGGCCAGAGTCCCCGCGAGCGCGAGCATCTCGCGGATGCGCGCGTGGCAGTCGACCAGGCGCGTCACCACGTCGTTCGGGTCGCGCTCGGCTTTCTTTCCCATGTCGTGGAGCATGCCCCCAGCCTAGGCCACTTGGGGCGCGGAGCGTGAGCGCGCTTCACGTGGCGCGCGCGGGCGCCCGACGCGGCGGCGCGCTCTTCCGCGAAAATTCGCGGCGCCTTCGAGCGACGGTTGTGCTTGCTCCGCAGGCTCACAGCACGTCGCCGCACGCCGCGTCGGCGACGCCGCGCGTCCGCTCGACGACTTGGCCCGGCCGGCGCGGCCCCTGCGGGAGGTAGCCGAGCTCCAGCTTCTTGTCGCCGCGGAGGACCGTCAGCTTCACGGGGACCTCGGCGTGGCCATCGCGGTACGTCGCGTCCTCGACGCGGTCGCCGCTCGAGAGGCCGGCGGCGGCGGCCGGCCCGCTCGCCGCGAGGCCCTTCACGCTTCGCTCGGGCTCGTCGAGCGTCGCCGGCAAATCGAAGCCCAAGTCGAAGCCGACGTACGGGCCCGCGCGCAGTCGGAAGCACGGGCCGAGCGCGCCCGCTTCGAGCGTGACGTCGGCGCCCGCGAAGAGCGCCTCGCGGTCCTTCGGGCCGTCGGGGCCGAGCTCGCGGGTGAGCGCGCCGTCGAGCGCCTCGAGCGAGAGGCGCCGCGAGCGGGCGTCGCGCGCGGCCGTGAGGAGCGGCAGCAGCACCGCCGACTCGAGCGAGCGCGCCCCGCCGGAGCGGGCGCGGAGCTTCGCGTCGGTGCGCGCCGCCCACAGCGCGCCGCGGGCGACCATGAGCGCGCGCGCGGTCGGGTCGGTGCGCGCGAGGAGGGTGAGCTCGGCGTGCGCCTTTCCGCGGAGCGGCGCCGTCGCCTGCGCCGCGAGGAGGCCGGTCAGGTAGTCCTGCGCGTCGCCCGGCTTGAGGAGCCCCATCTGCTGGAGGAGGCGCGCGCCCACGTGGCGGGCGACGCCGTCGTGCATCCACGCGACGGCGGCCTCGCCCGCACCATCCGCAGGCGCGAGGCGCAGCTCGCCGCCGAGCCACGCGTGCACGAGGTGCTGCGTGAGGTTCACGCGCAGCGCCGGCGACCACGCCTCGCCCGGGCCGAGGTGCAGGAGCAAGCTGCCCGCGCGCGGCACGATGCTGTACGCGCCGGACGGCCGCGGCGTGGACACGATGAGCAAACCGAACGCCTCCTCGCCGCCGCCCTTCCACTGCTCGCGCAGCGCCGTACGAATCTGCGCGAGCTCGGCGGCGGCGGGCCGCGGGTCGAACGCGGTGTAGCCGAGCCACGCGGCGTG
>JAYVXL010000496.1:0-1499 GCA_043785185.1 Myxococcales bacterium | reverse complement strand
AGATGTGCGAGTTCCTCGGCTTCATCGAGAGCGCCGCGATCATGGAGACGCGCGTGGGCCAGACGGTGAGCGCCGGCGCCGACGGGACGACCCAGCTCTTCACGGGCACGTGCTCGAACCTCGTCATCGGGCTCTGATCGCGCACCGGGCGGCGCGCCGATGACGAAGATCGGGCCGCACGTCGACTTCGCGCCGCTGCGGGTGGACGAGGGGCAGCGCGTCTTCGTCCTCACCGGCGCGGGCATCAGCGCGGAGAGCGGCATCGCGACGTTCCGCGACGTGAACGGGCTCTGGGAGCAGCACCGCGTCGAGGATGTCGCGTCGCCCGAGGGCTGGCGTAAAGACCCGGCGCTCGTCTGGCGCTTTTACTCCGACCGCCGCGCGCAGGCGCGCGCCTGCGCGCCCAACCCCGCGCACGCGGCGCTCGCGCGCCTCGAGGATGCGCTCGGCGAGCGGCTGCTTCTCTGCACGCAGAACGTCGACCCGCTGCACGAGCGCGCCGGGTCGCGCCGCGTCGTCCACATGCACGGCGAGCTCGGCAAGAGCCGCTGCGAGGACCCGCGCTGCGACGTGCCCCCGTTCGTCGACGACGGCGAGTACCGCAGCGCGTCGGCGATCCCGCGCTGCCGTTGCGGCGCGCGCGTGAGGCCCCACATCGTGTGGTTCGGTGAGGTGCCGCTCGCGCTGGACGCGCTCGGCGAGGCGCTCGCGGCGAGCGCGCTCTTCGTCACCGTCGGCAGCTCGGGCGCCGTCCACCCCGCGGCCGGCTTCGTCCGCGCCGCGCGTTCGTATGGAGCGCGCACGGTCTACGTCGGGCCCGAGGCGCCGGAGAACGCGAGCGCGTTCGACGAGTGTCGCCTCGGCAAGGCGGCCGCGGCGCTTCCAGCGCTCTTCGCGCCGAGTTCTTAGAGCGCGCCGTACCCCGTTGCGGGGCTTCCGGGCTTCAGGTGAAAGTCCCCGTTCGGCGCGTCGACGAACTGCGGATCCTGGTCGATGAACGAGTCGGCCACCGTCGGCGGGATCTCGGCGCCCTGGGCGTGACCGAACTGCGTCGGCCCGTTGTTCGTGAAGATGCTGCGCGACACGTCCGCGCGACAGCCGGGGCTGCCGAGCATGATGCCGTTGCCGTTGTAGGGCGTCGTGCACGGGTGGTTGACGACCGTGGACTGCGTGACGGTGATCGAGCCCGGCGTCGTCGGATCGGTCGCCTCGACGAGGATCGCGGCACCCGTGTCGCGGGGGCACGCGTTGGCGTAGTAGATTTCGTGGTCGAGCGTGCCCTTCGCGCCGTTGTTGAAGAAGATGCCGGAGCCGTCGCTCGGCGCTTTGTTGCCGGTGACGACGTTGTACGAGAGCGCGGCGAAGCTTCCATTCTCGTTGACGAAGATGCCGCCGCCCCAGCCGTACGGGTTCACGAGGGGGCCGATCTCGTTGCCGACGACGAGGTTCGCGCGCAGGGTCGCGTTGCGGCTCATGATGAAGAGGCCGCCGCCGTGGTC
>JAYVXL010000495.1:0-5184 GCA_043785185.1 Myxococcales bacterium | reverse complement strand
CGAACACCTGGGCGAGCACGCCCGCGAGCACCGCGACGCAACCGGTCACGAAGAGCGAGGGGAAGCCGCCGTCGTTCGCGGCGAAGACGCCGTACGCGCACATGGCGCCGCGGATGCCGTGGCTCAAGCGGTCGGCCGCGAGGACCGTGAGCGCGAGCGACGCGACCTGCACGATCGTCGCGACGCGCACGAACGACCCCGAGAGCTCGAGCTGCCGCTCGAGCGCGAGCTGCCCCTCGGTCGCCTTCGCGACGTCGAAGTGACGGAGCACGCGCGCCGACGTGATCGCGGCGCGCACGAAGAGCAAGGCCGCGACGAGGCCGGCGACGAGCCGAAGCAGCACCCACGGCTCGAGGAGGTTCGTCATGCGGGGGCCTGCTGCGTAGCGTGGGCCTCGAGCCGCCCCGCAGCAAGGCGCAGGACGCGGGTGACCGCGGCGCGCTCGGCGACACGCGGGTCGTGCGTCGCCACCAGGACCGCGCGACCCTGCGCCGCGAGGCGCTCGAGCTCGACGGCGATCTCCTCTGCGCGCGCGTCGTCGAGGTGCGCCGTCGGCTCGTCGAGGAGCAAGAGCGGCGGATCGCTCACGAGCGCGCGTGCGAGCGCGACACGCTGCCGCTCGCCGCCCGAGAGCGCGCGCGCGCGCGAGGCGGCCTGCGCGGCGACGCCGAACCGCCCGAGCAGCTCGCGGCCGCGCGCCTCGTCCGCCGCCGTGAGCCCGTCCGGCACGCGCGGGAGCAGGACGTTCTCGAGCGCCGTCATCTCCTCGACGAGCTGCAGATCCTGGAACACGTAGCCGACCTTGCGGCGACGCGCCTCGGCCCGGTGGGCCTCGCGCAGGCGCGACGTCGGCTCGCCGTCCAGGAGGACCTCACCGCTCGTCGGCGCGAGCATCGCGCCGGCGAGCGCGAGCAGCGTCGTCTTGCCGCTCCCGCTCGGCCCGCGCAGGACGACGAGCTCGCCCCGGGCAACGTCGAAGGACACCCCGTCCACGACGACCCGCCGCGCGTCGCCGTCCCGCACACGCTTCACCACGTCCCGGACGGAGAGCGCGGGCGCCATTGCGATCCCTTCCGGCTGTGCCACGATGGGCCGTTCTACCTCGCCTGTCGCGGTCTGTCCCCGGCGGTCGCCCGAAATTCGAGGAATCTTGGGCGATTTCGTGATGGCATCCACGATGCTTGCTTAGGAATGCGCCCATGAGCCCGACCCCCTCTTCCACTTCCTCTTCCGGCCGCCGAGTTGCCGTTCGCGTTCGGGTCGCGATCATGATGTTCGGCCTCGTCGGCAGTGTCGCGGCGGCATGCACCGTCAACCCGCAGCCGCTCCCGCCGGAGGCGCTCGGCACAAGCAGCAGCAGCGGCGGCGGCGCCGACCGCGGAAGCGACAGCGGTCCGGCGGCCTTGGGGAACACGGACTCGGGGGCCACGCCCCCGGCCTCGGACGCCGGCAAAGGCGGGGGCGACGGCGGCGCGGACGCCCCGCCCGGCCCGGCGACGGACGGCGGCGGCGACGGCGGCCTCGACGGCGCCAGCGACGGCGGCGCGGACGCCAGGGAGAACGGATAGACCGCATGAACTCACGACGGACCAAGCTCGGGCTGCTCTTCCTCGGGGCGACGGCACTCGCCGTGGCGTGCACCGTCAACCCGCAGCCGCTCCCTCCGAGCGACGGCACGTCGGCGGGCGTGCCTGCCACGGACGGCGGATTCGGCAGCCCTGATTCGGGCAACCGGAGCGGCAGCGGAGGATCCGGCGGAAGCAGCAGCGGAAGCAGCAGCGGAAGTAGCGGAAGTAGCGGAAGCAGCGGAAGTAGCGGAAGCAGCGGAAGCTCTGCCGACTCCGGCACCGACAGCGGCGTCGTGCCGCCCCCGAGCGACGGCGGCGGCGACGACGCGGGCGACGCGTCGAGCGACGCGCCCAACGACGGCGGCTGAGCGCGTTACTTCTGCGCCCGCGGCCCGCCGGGCACGTACTCGTCGAGCACGCTCGCCGTGAAGTCCGCGAGGATGCCGTCGGTGACGCGAAGGCGCCGGGAGAGATCGCGCGCGAGGTTCAAGACGATGAGCGCGTAGCTCTTGAGGTCGTAGCGGTAGAGCGCGTCCATGTCCTCCGTCGACACGCGCAGGACGCGCGACGGCGCGAGCGCGCGCACCGTGGCGGAGCGCGGCTGCATGTCGATGACGCTCATCTCGCCGAACGAGTCGTTCGGGCCGAGAATCGCGACGCGCTGCTCGCGCCCGCGACGGCTGCGCTTCAGCACCTCCATCTCGCCGTCGAGGAGCACGTAGAGCTCGCGCGCCGCCTCGCCTTCGCGGAACACCGCATCGCCCGCCCCCACGCGCTTCACGTGGAGCGTCTTGCACAGGTGCTCGAGCACGTCGTCGGAGAGCGCTCCGAAGAGGCCGATGTCGCGCAGCTGCGCCGTCTGCACCGGCGGCTCGTCCTTCGTCGCCGCGGGCGGAGTGGATCGGGGTATCGACATGGCTTGCTCGGGCTCCAGCCGAAAGGTCCGCGCCGCGGGGCGACCATCGCCGCCGTCAGTTTCGCACGCCGAGGTCCTTCGTGAACACGATTCGACGGCGGCCGGGCCCGGCGTAGTCCTCGACCTCTTCCTCGTGCCATCCGAGCGCGATGTGGAATCGGCGCGATCCCTCGTTGCCGAGCGTCGTGATCGCCTTCATGCGCACACACTGAGCGCGCTCGCTCGCTTCGGTGAAGCGCGCGTACAGCAGGCGGCCGACGCCGCGGCGGCGAAAGTCGGGGTGGATGCCGACGAGGTGCACGTAGCCCGTCTTGACGGGCTGATGCGCGAGGAAGCCGAGGAGGAAGCCGATCATCTGCCCGTCCTCGACGGCGACGAGCGCGGCGTCGCCGAGCTCGTAAAAGAAGATCGGGTGGGCGAACGTGCTGATCGGACCGCCCCACCAGCGGTCGATGACCTCGACGATCTCGTCGAAGTGCGCCTTCGTGCACGGCCGGGTGTCCATCGCTCTCCGGCCAGGATACCGCTTCTCGGCGGTTGGAATAGGCACTTGTCGCGGGGCCACGCCGCGCGCACGCCGCGGCCCCGCGGTCCTTGACGGCGAACGGCCCCGCCCGCACGCTCCCCGCGTGGAGGTTCACGAGTGAGCGACGTCATCATCGCGCCGAGCATCCTGTCGGCAGATTTCGGGCGGCTGCGCGAGGAGATCGTCGCCGTCGAGGAAGCCGGCGCCGACTGGATCCACGTCGACGTGATGGACGGGCGGTTCGTGCCGAACCTCACGATCGGGCCGCCGATCGTCAAGGCGATCCGCGGCGCCACGAAGCTCCCGTTCGACGTGCACCTCATGATCGTGGAGCCGGAGAAGTATGTCGACGCCTTCGCGGACGCCGGGGCCGACACGATCACCGTTCACGTCGAGGCGTGCACGCACCTGCACCGAACGCTCCAACAAATCCGCGCGAGGAAGAAGCGGGCGGGCGTCGTCCTCAACCCGGGCACGAGCGAGGAGACGCTCCGCTACGTGATGGGGCTGGTCGACCTCGTGCTCGTGATGAGCGTCAACCCCGGCTTCGGTGGTCAGTCGTTCCTGCCGGAGGTGCTGCCGAAGGTCGCCAAGATCCGCGCGATGATCGACGCGGAGCGGCGGCCGATCGACCTGGAGATCGACGGCGGCATCTCCGAGGCGACGGCGGCCGCCGCGACGCAGGCGGGCGCGCGCGCGCTCGTCGCCGGCAACGCGATCTTCACGCACCCGAAGGGCTACGCGGAGGCGATCGCGCAGCTGCGGTCCGTGGGCGACGGCGGCGTGCGCGCGGCGGTGCGCGCGTGAGGCGCGGGCTCGCGTCGGCGCGGCGCGCGGCGGCTCTCCGCGTCCCGTTCGCGCTCCCGTTCGCGCTCCCGTTCGCGCTCGCGCTCGCGTGCGGAACGGCGCCTGCGCCGGTCGCGCCCGTGGCGCGGGAGCCCGCGGCAACCGCCGCGACCGCGGCCGCCCCGGCGGTGGGCGACTCCGCGGCGGCGACCGGTAAGGCGCCGTCGAAGCAGGACCGCCTCATCGCGCGCACGCTCGAGCGGGTCACGGAGCTGCGCGGCCTCGCCGCGACGCGCGCCGTCCCCGGCAAAGTCCTCGCGCGCGACGAGCTCATCGCGCGCGTGAAGGAGCACGTCGACGTCGAGATCCCGAAGGAGGCGATCGAGCGCGAGGGCGCGACGCTCAAGGTCCTCGGCTTCGTTCCTCTGGACTTCGATTACGGAAAGGAAGTCTTCGCGCTGCTCGAGGCGCAGCTCGCGGGCTACTACGAGCCCGCCGACGGGACGATGTACATGGCCAGCGATCTCGACGGCATGAACGCCGAAGCGACGCTCGCCCACGAGCTCGTGCACGCGCTGCAGGATCAGCACTGGGACCTGAAGAAGCGCAGCAAGTACACGCCGGGCCAGAGCGACCGCGCCGGCACGCTGGCCGCGATGGCCGAGGGCGACGCCACGAGCGCGATGGCGGACTACATCGTCGGAAAGATGGACCCGTCGAAGACCGCGCTCGACGTGCCCGAGGAGGTGTTCACCGAGCAGGTCAAAGGCGCGATGGCCTCGGGCGACTCCGCGCGCGCGCCGCACGTGCTCCGCTCCTCGCTCATCGCGCCGTACGTCGACGGCCTCCTCTTCGTCAACGCGCTGCGCCGCCGCGGCGGGTGGAAGGAGGTCGACAAGGCGTGGGAGGAAATGCCGCAGACGACCGAGCAGATCCTCCACGTGAGCAAGTGGCTCGCGCGCGAGCCCGCGCTGGCGGTGACGACCCCGTCCGCGGCCGCGCTCGGCGCCGGGTGGTCGAGGGTCGACGACGACACGTACGGCGAGGAGCAGCTGCGCCTCGTTTTCGAGGAGTGGATGATGGCGGCCGAGGCGAAGGCGGCGGCGAGCGGATGGGGCGGCGATCGCGCGGCGATCTGGTCGCGAGGCGGCGCGTCGGCACTCGCGATTCACCTGCGCTACGACGCGGACGCCGGGAGCGCGAAGGACGCCCTCGCCGAGCGCGCGTTCGCGGCGGTCGGCGCCGGGCTCAGCAAGCTCGGCGCCGCGACGCGCGAGGGAGGCTTCGTGTGCGTCCCTCGCGGCGCGCTCGGGCCGCTCGCGGTTCGTCGCGACGGGCGTGAGGTCGTGCTCGTCGCCGGCCCCGCGCAGCTCGCCGGCGGCGCGCCG
>JAYVXL010000494.1:0-5186 GCA_043785185.1 Myxococcales bacterium | reverse complement strand
TGAAGCCGACGATCGGGTAGTCGCCGAGGGTCGTAGAGGTGCCCGGATCGACCGGGACCTTGAAGATGTTCCACAGCCCCGTCGCGTCGGTCGTTCGCGAGACCGCGAGCAGGATGTTGCCGCTCCCCGCCGTCGCGCCGTTGTACGAGATGGCGACGAAGATCCATCGCTGCCCGATGGGATCGTAGACGACGTGCGGATCCGACGTCTGCTCGCCCGAGACGAGGACGGAAGAGAAGAACTGCGCCATCGTCGACGCCGCGCCGATGTTCGCGCCCGTCTTCGACTGCACGACGAGCTGCGTGTTCAACGCGACGAAGAGCTGCGTCGGGCCGGCGGCGCCGTTCGTGTCCGGCGGCGCGATGCCCGAGCCGTTGTCGACGAGCGCGACGAAGTTGGCCGCGAGCGGCGGCGCAGGGACGGCGGGGGCCGGTGCGGCCGGCTCTTCGACGCCCGGCAGCGGCGCGCCCGGGAGCTGCGCGGCGCGCGCGACCCACCGGGGCGGCATGGGATGAAGACGCGCTTTGAGCTTCTTTTCCGCCTCCTCGTCCACCTCGGGCATCGGGCGGAGGGCGCTCTCCGCGAAATTCACCACGTCGGTCTTCGCCGCGTACTGGTTCGTCACTCGGACGAACCCGCCGTTCCCCGGCGCGTCGAGCGCGCTCTTCGCGCTCGCGACGTGCCCCTCGTGACCGCTCGGCACGCTCGCGTCAGCCTCTTCGAGGCTCACGGACCTGGGCGCGTCGCTCGATGAACATGCAGCCGCACTCGCACCGACGATCAGCGTCACCGCACAAATACCGAGTGTCCGATTCATGACAAGAAGCTCCTCTGCCCGGGGGGCGTTCTGCGGCTCGCGACCGCGAACGCTCGCGGGTCCCCGAACAGGCGTCTATATACAATGTTTCGACCAAAGCGGCTCGACGTTACGTCGGCGCCGCGCGCCGCGGCCGGCGAAGCGCGAGGAGCGCGAGCCCGACGAGGAGCGCGAGCCCGACGAGCAGCGCGCCGCCGGCGGGCTCGCCCGCGCCCGCGCCGGACGTCGCGCAGCCGGCGCACCCGCCGCGCGCCCGCTCGGGCGGCGGCGCGCTCGCTTGAACGGCCGGGGAGGGAGGCTCCAGCGCCGGCTTCGGCGCGCCCTCGGCGCACGTGGGGCACGCCTCGCGCACGCGGCGTCCCGCGTCGTCCACCTTCGCGCGCGCGTCGTCGCACGGCGCGCCTGGACCGAGCGCGCAGATCCGCTCGGCCGCGCGCTGCATCGACCCGAGCGCGCGGCACGCCGTCGCGCAATCGGTCGTCGACAGCGCGGCGTAGTCCTGGGAGAGCTGCGTGACGAGCGCGTCGCGCTCGCCGTTGGGCGCGCCCGGCGCGCCCGCGAGCGCCCGCGCGCAGAGCAGGAGGACGACGCACCCGAAGAGGAACGAGCTGGACCCGCGCATTGCCGCATTGCACCACGCTCGGCGCGCGGCGAGAAGCGCGGTCACGATGGCCCGCGCGACGCGCTGCGCGGCACTTGCCAAGTCCTCCACGCTCAGCGCAGGACCTGGCCGAGCACGACCTCGACGCGCTCCTTGTGCCGCAGTCGCCCGCCCTCCTCGGCGACGTGCCCGGCCTCCGGCAGCTCCGCGCCGAGGAAGCGCCGGCCATGCTTCGCGAACACCGCCGGGTCGCCGCTGCACAGAACCCGCAGCGCCCCGGTGCCGCCGTGCGCGTTCGCGACCGTGTCGAACTCGGGGTGCCGCGCGAGCCACTCGCGCAGGCGCGTCGCGAGGTACGGCGCGGGATCGAGCACGCGCGCGCGCGTCGCCGCTTCGAACGCCGCCGCGAGCAGCGGGTAGTGCGTGCAGCCGAGCAGCAGCGTGTCGACGTGCTCGAGCCCGACGAGGTACTTCGCCACCGCCTGCCGCGCGAGGTCGGTGTCCTCCCAGCCCTCCTCGACGATCGGCGCGAGGAGCGGCGCGGCGCGGGCCGTGACCTTGTGCGCGCCGAGCTTGCGGATCTCCGTCTCGAACGTCCCCGACGCGACCGTGCGCGCCGTCCCGATCACGCCGATGTGCCCGGCGCTCATCGCGACGGCGGCCTCCGCCGCGGGGATCGTGACGCCGAGCACGCGCCGCGTCGAGCTCGGGCCCGCGTAGCGCGTCTGCAGGTGCCGCAGCGCGACGCACGACACCGTGTTGCACGCGACGACGACGAGCCGGCAGCCCTCTTCGAAGAGCCGCTCGGTGCATTGCTCGGCGAAGTCGAGCAGCGTGTGGACGTCGCGCCCGCCATACGGCGCCCGCCCCGAGTCGCCGAGGTACACGAAGTCGCGCTCCGGCAAGACGGCGCGCAGCTGCCGGAGGACGGTGAGCCCGCCGAAGCCCGAGTCGTAGACCCCGATCATGTCCGCGCCTTGGTCATCCCATCCCGATCCGCATCTGGATTCTAGCGCGAGTCGCGGCCGCGTAGGGTTTCCGCGCGGGGCCGCGTGATAGGCGCGATCTCCGCCGCGCGAAGATGGCATGATGGCGCTCCCGTGAACGTCCTCTTCGTGACCTCGGAGGTGAGTCGCTACGCCAAGACGGGCGGCCTCGGCGACGTGTCCGCCGCGCTGCCCACCTACCTCCGCCGCGCCGGCCACGACGTGCGGACGTTCATGCCGCTCTACAAGACGGTGGACGCGAAAGGGGCGGAGGTCCAGCCGCTCTTTCGCGACGTCGAGATCCACCTCGGTCCGCACCGGTACGCCGTCAACGTGTTCGTCGCCGAGCGCGCGGGCAGCGCGCCCGTCCACTTCATCGACTGCCCGGCGCTCTACCATCGCCCCGGCCTCTACACGCAGGACCCGGACGAGCACCTGCGCTTCCTCGTGCTGTCGAAGGCCGCCCTCGAGGTCTGCCAGCGCATGGGGTTCTCGCCGGCGATCGTGCACTCCAACGATTGGCAGACGGCGCTCATGCCGCTCATGCTCGACGTCCGCTACCGCTGGGACCGCCTCTTCGAGAAGACGCGCACCCTGCTGACGATCCACAACATCGGCTACCAAGGCACGTTCGGCCCGCACGTCGTCACCGACGCCGGCATGGACGACGCGCGCAACCTCTTCCACCAAGACCAGCTAGAGAGCGGCCGCGTCGGCTTCCTCCTCCACGGCATCATGTACGCGACGGGCGTGAGCACGGTCAGCCCGACGTACGCGCGCGAGATCCAGTCGCCGGAGTATGGCGTCGGCCTCGACGCGTTCCTGCGTCAGCGCTCGAGCACAGTCGTCGGCATCCTGAACGGCGTCGACTACGACGAGTGGAGCCCCGAGCAAGACAAGCTCATTCCGCACCGGTATTCGGCGTCCGATTTGTCCGGCAAGGCAAAGGACAAGGAAGCGCTCCTGGCGACCATGGGGCTGCCCTATGTGCCGGGCGCCGCGGTCGTCGGCGTCGTGTCGCGCCTCGTCGGGCAGAAGGGCTTCCGCCTCCTCGAGGGGGTGATGCCGCAGCTCCTCCGCCGCCACCGCGTCCAGCTCGTCGTCCTCGGCAGCGGCGAGCGGCGCCTCGAGCGCATGTTCACCGCGATGGTCCGCGCGTTCCCGAAGCAGGTCGGCTTCTACCGCGGCTTCTCGAACGAGCTCGCGCACCTCATCGAGGCCGGCAGCGACATGTTCCTCATGCCGTCGCTCTACGAGCCGTGCGGCCTCAACCAGATGTACAGCCTGCGCTACGGCACCGTCCCGATCGTGCACGCCACCGGCGGCCTCGCCGACACGGTGAAGCAGTGGGACCCGGACACCGGAACGGGCACCGGCGTCCTCTTCGCGCACCACGACGCGCGCGGATTGCGCTGGGCGATCGAGACGGCGCTCGGCCTCTACGAGGACAAGAACGCGTGGCGCCGCTTGGTGGAGAACGGGATGCGCGAGGACTTCTCGTGGGAGTCGCAGACCAAGGTCTACGAGGAGATTTACGCGCGGCTCGCGGCGTCCGCGTGAGCCGCGCGCGAACGGCGTCAGGAGGGTGACCATGCACATCGTGTTCGTCGAGCCGCGATTCCCGGGCAATCAGAAGCTGTTCATCAAGGGCCTCGCCGAGGTCGGCGCGACGATCACCGCGATCGGCGAGGGCAGCAAGGACTCGCTCGACGACGAGCTTCGCCGCTGGCTCACGCACTACCACGAGGTCAAGAACGTCACCGACGAAGGGCAGATGCTCGACGCGGTGCGCTGGATCCAGGGCCGCGCGCACGTCGATCGCGTCGAGGCGACGATCGAGGCGCACATCATGCCGGTCGCGAAGGTGCGCGAGGCCGCGGGCATCCCCGGCACGAGCGTGCGAACGGCGTTCCTCTGCCGCGACAAGCCGGCGATGAAGGAGGTGCTCCGCAAGGGCGGCGTGCCGTGCGCGCTGTCCTTGGGCGCGTCGTCCGCCGCCGAGGCGATGGCCTTCGCCGAGCAGGCGGGGTTCCCGCTCGTCCTGAAGCCGCGCGACGGCGCCGGCGCCTCGGGCGCGGTGCGCGTCGACTCGATGGCGGGGATGGGCCCCGCGCTCGAGGCGCTCGCGATCGATCGCCCGGGCCGCAGCATCGCCATCGAGGAGTACATCGAGGGGCACGAGGGCTTCTACGACACGCTCTGTATCAACGGCCGCGTCGTCCACGACTTCGCCTGCCACTACTACCCGAACGTCCTCGAGGCGATGCGCACGCGCTGGATCTCGCCGCAGTTCATCGCGACCAACCGCCTCGACGCCGCGGACGCGTACGACGAGGTGAAGGCGCTCGGCGCCAAGGTCGTCGAGCTCCTCGGCATCGAGACGTCGGCGACGCACATGGAGTGGTTCTTCGGCCCGAAAGGGCTGAAATTCTCGGAGATCGGCTGCCGCCCGCCGGGCGTGCGCGCGTGGGATCTCTACAACGTCGGCAACGACATGGACCTGTACCGCGAGTGGGCGATGGCGGTCTGCTACGGCCGCCCGAGCCAGCGCCCGTCGCGCCGCCTCGCCGCCGGCATCATCGCGCTGCGGCCGACGCAGGACGGCACGATCGCCGGCTACGAAGGCCTCGAGGACATCGGCCGCGCCTTCGGGCCGAACATCATCGATTTCCACACGCCCGCCGTGGGGACGCCCACCGGCGACGTCTCCGCCGGCTTCATGGCGAACGCGTGGGTGCGGTTGAAGCACGAGAACTACGACGAATGTCGCCGTATGCTGGAC
>JAYVXL010000493.1:0-5189 GCA_043785185.1 Myxococcales bacterium | reverse complement strand
CGAACGTGTCGCGCTCGGCGAAGATCGCGACGAGGACGTTCGCGCCGGTGACTTGCTCCTTGCCGCTCGAGCGCACGTGCCCGATCGCGCGGCGGATGGCCCGCTGCACCGCGAGCGTGGCCGTCGGGATCGTGTCGCCGTCCTCGCCGAGCGCTTCGAGCTCGGTGTCGAGGTAGCCCTCCAGCTTCTTCTTGAGCGCCGCCACGTCCCCGCCGGCGTGCTTGACGACGAGCGCGGTCGCCGTGTCGAAGAGCAGCGCGAACAGCAGGTGCTCGACGGTCACGAACTCGTGGCGCCGCCGCGCCGCCTCGTTCGCGGCGAGCGTCAGGGCGATTTCGACTTCGGGGCTGATGGGGGTGGGGGGCTCTTTGTTGCTCAAGACGCCTTTAGTTTGGGGGCTATTCGGGCTCTGCGGTGACGAGCAGCGGCTGTCCGTGCTCCCGTGCGTGCTCGAGGACGAGGTCGACCTTGGTCTCGGCGACGTCCCGAGGATAAAGGCCTACAACGGCACTCCCTTTCTTGTGCACGGTCAGCATCAAGTGGAAGGCCTCGGCCTCGCTTTTGTGAAAGAACTGCATCAGCGCCATGACGACGTATTCCATCGTCGTGTAGTCGTCGTTGTGGAAGACGACGCGCCAGCGCTTCGGAACCGCTGTCTTTTGCCGTTCTTCGACGACGACGTCGTCGTCCTCGCCCGGCCCGAGCGGCGGTCCGGGAGGCTTGGAAGGGGGGGGGCTGGGCATGGATGCGGTCCGCTCGAAGCGTGAGCCCGGCGAGCGGCGGGCGCACGCGGGGTGAGTGTCCTACCCTGGTTGAGGCGAGGTGAGCGTGTGAGAGAGGCGCCGAGCGAAAGAGGCGAGCGCCTCTCAAAAGTACCCCATTTGGGCTTCTGTTCCGTATTCATCTTAAAGTGCCGTAATACGGGCTGCACCTGTTCGATGCACGCGGTCGTCTTGAGGTAGTCCGAATCAGAGGAAGTCGGGGGAAGCGCAACCATGCAGCTCACGGAGAATCTAGTCGTCGCAGGTCGCTTCCGGCTAAACCGGATGATCGGGCGTGGGGGCATGGGGTCCGTCTGGCACGCGACCCACCTCGGCCTCGACATCCCGTGCGCGGTGAAGTTCATCGAAGGCGAGTTCGCCGGCCTGGCGGAAGCGCAGACGCGCTTCGAGCGCGAAGCGAAGGCCGCGGCGCAGCTGCGCAGCCCGCACGTCGTGCAGATCCTCGATCACGGCGTATGGGAGAGCACGCCGTATATCGCGATGGAGCTGCTCGAAGGTGAGGACCTCGGAAAGCGCATCGCGCGCCTCCGCACGCTGCCGGTGCCCGAGATCAATACCGTCATCCAGCAGGTCGCGCGCGCGCTGACGAAGGCGCACCAGGCCGGCATCGTCCACCGCGACCTGAAGCCCGACAACATCTTCCTCGTGCGCGACGACGACCGCGAGATCGTGAAGGTGCTGGACTTCGGCATCGCCAAGAAGAACACCGGACTCGAGACCGGCAACAACACCAAGACCGGCGCGATGCTCGGCACGCCGTATTACATGAGCCCCGAGCAGGCGCAGGGCATCAAGAGCGTCGACTCGCGCAGCGACCTGTGGTCGCTCGCGGTGATCGCTTTCCAGATGCTCACGGGAAGGCTGCCCTTCGAGAGCGAGGCGCTCGGCGATCTCCTCGTGAAGCTCATCGTCGCACCGATCCCGGTGCCGTCGCAGATCGCGGCGGTGCCGCCGCAGTTCGACCGCTGGTGGCTCCGCGCCGCCGATCGCGATCCGGCCAAGCGGTTCCAGACGGCAAAGGATCTCGCCGACGCGCTGGCGATGGCGCTGGGGCAGTCGCAGGTGACCGACGTGATGGACCGCGGCGCGCTGGCCGGCGCGGCGCACAACCCCGCGCTCGTCCAGGGGGCGGCCTACCTGTCGCCCAACGCGCAGACCAGCCCGAACGCCGCGATGATGAACACGCCGAACCCGCCGCACGGGCAGGCGCAGGGGCAAGCGCACGCGCACGCGCACGCGCACGGACAGGGCGGCGCGCCGGGGATGCAGCAGACGCCGTACCCGGCGCAGGCGCAGGTCGCGCCGGGCGCGATGTCCGGCAACACGACGGGCGCGCCGCTCGCCAAGACGTTCAACGGCGGCGCCGCGGGCGCGCCGAAGAAGAGCAGCGTCGGCCTCATCGTCGGGCTCGCGGGCGCGGCGGTGCTCGTCGCCGGCATCGGCGTCGGGCTTGTCGCGTTCACCGGGCACAAGGGGAGCGCCGCGGCCGCGGGGACGGGCGCGAACGGGGCGCCCACCGCCGCGACGCCGCCGCCCCCGACGGACACGCCCCCGCCTGCCGATCCGCTCCCGGTCGTCGCGACGGCGCCCGCGACCGGCGCGACGCCGAGCGCCTCGGCGCCGCCGGCGATCGCGCCGCCCGTCGTCGCCGCGGGCGGAGGCTCGCCGCGCGTGAACCCTCCGAGCGCGCCGAAGGCGCCTGCGGGAGGCGCGGCCGCGGCCGGCGCGCCTGCGACCGCCAAGCCCCCCGCGTCCGCGAAGCCGGGCGCGACGACCAAGCCCGTCGAGATGGGCTTCTGACGGCCGACGGCCGGCGTTACGCCAGCACGTAGACCAGGATGCCGCCGAGCCAGCCGAGGAGCGCGAGGATCGCGACGATGCTGAGCGCCGCCCACAGCGTCTTCTCGCCCGAGCGCTTCTTCAGCGCTTGGTCGAACGTGACTTGCTCCGCGCGCGCTTGGTCGACGCTCGGGCGCAGATCCAGGCCGACGATGTTGTCGGCGGCGCAGTAGCGGCACTGGGCGACGCCGCCGAGGCCGGCGTCGGGGAGCGGGCCCTGGCAGCGGCGGCACCGGGCCGGCTCGCCGTCGCGGCGCGGGGCGAGCGCGCCGAAGCCGAGCGTCAGCATCTGCAGCGCGCCGCGGTCGGCGAGCCTCGCGCGCGCGAGGAAGAACGCCCCGAGCACCGCGGCGAAGGGCAAGAGGAGCACCCCCGCGTCGCCGACTTGGAAGCCGTCCGCCAGGGCGCGCGACGCGACGAGGCCCCAGCCGAGCGGCCACGCGCCGAACATCAGGAGCGTGAACACCGCGAGCCACGCGTTCGCGCGGCCCGCCTGGGGCTGCTGCACGAGCTTCTGGATCATGTCCTTCTGCAAGGAGCGACTCGACTGCATCGCCTTGCTCGCGGCGGCTTGCCCGCGCACCTGCGGCGGCAACGGCACCCACGCGCGGCAGAAGGTGCATGCGACGTGCGGCGCGTCGTCGGGCACGGCCGGCGCGCCGCACTGGGGGCACACGGTGATCTGCTGCAGGACGCGCGGCGCCTCTTCGACGTACTTTCGTCCGCTCACGACCGCGTCGATGCTCGCGGCGGCGGCGTGCATCGAGTCGGCCTCGATCGGGCGATCGGTCTGGGCGATGACGTCGCGGCGCCCGCCGCGGAAGACCCATAGCCGCCACACGGGCACGCGCTGCACCGGTGACATCGAGCCGCGGATGTCGCCGCGCGCGGCGACGACGACGACGAGCCACAACGTGAAGACGAGCATCTTCCACATCACGAGGCGCGTCGACTCTGCCTCCTCGACCTCCGCGAACGGCGGGTGGAGCTCGTTCCAACCGATACGTGTACCGTGCAACCGTCCGCCGTCGACGACGAGGCCCTCGGGGTGAAGCAGCACGTCGCTCGCGCGGTTCTTGAGCGCGCCGAAGAGGTGGAAGAGGCCGTACGCGAGGAGGAGCGGGCCGAGCACGAAGGTGAGCGGCCAGAGCGCGACCGTCAAGCTCACCGCGTCGTCGTCCTTCGTGTCGCTGAGGACAGCGGTGATGGCGCCGCAGAGCACGAGCCCAAGTCCGGGGAAGAGCGCGATCGCCGACCGGGCCGCGCTCCAAGTGCTCGTCGTGCCGATTTGCAGCGGCAGGCGCGCGAGCGGCTTACCCGCGGGCGCCGGCGCCATGCGCGGCGGCTGCGGAGGTGGCCCATACCCCTGCGGCTGCGGAGGCGGCCCATACCCCGGCGGCGGCGGGGGCCCATACCCCTGCGGTGGCTGCGGGGGCGGCCCATACCCCTGTGGCTGCGGGGGCGGCCCATACCCTTGCGGGGGCGGGCCGTAGCCCGGTGGCGACGGCGGGTAGCCCTGCGGACCGTAGCCGGACGGCGGCTGCTGCGCCTGCGGGCGCTGTGGCGGCTGCGGGGCCGGCGGGCCTTGCGGAGGCGGTCCGTAGCCCGGGCGCGGAGGTCCGTAGGGGTTCACCTGACGAAGGGTAACGCGGGCCGAGGCCCTGCGGTGCGCGTCGTTCTGCGGCGCCCCACATGCGCGAACGCGAGCCTGCTGGGGGCGACTCGCGCTCTTTGCCGCTACCCGCTACGGGCGTTCGCACTAAAATGGGAGCGTGGACTTCAAGGAGCGCGCGGCGGGGCTCGTCCGGACGACGCGCAGCGTCCTCGATGCGCCGCTCCGCGTCTCGTATTGGCGCGCGCAGCTCGTCGAGGTTCCGCTCCCAGAGCTCGCGCGCGCGCTCGACGTCGTATGTCACGCGGCCGAGCAGGCCGAAGAGCCGGCGCGCGAGGTGCTCGTCTCGCTCGTCGACGCGCTGAACACCCCCGAGCTGGCGGAGACGGTGCAGCGCCTCCGCGAAGAGGCCGCCGGTGAGTCGCTCCTCGCGCTCGAGAGGCTCGTGCGGCACCCGCAGGTCGCGTCGCCGCGCGCGGCGATCCTCCCCGCGAACCCCAACGACGATCGCGTCCCCGACTACGGCCGCGGCCGCACGCTCACGCTCGGCGAGCGTAAGAGCCTGGCGCGCCGGCAGGACCGCGATTTTCTCGCGCGCTTGCTCCTCGACCCGCACCCGGAGGTCATCCGGCAGCTCCTGCGCAACCCGCGCGTGACCGAGGACGACGTCGTGCGCCTCGCCGCCAAGCGCCCGTGCCGTCCCGACGTGCTCGCCGAGATCGCGCGGAGCGTGCGCTGGATCCACCGCGCGCGGATCCGCCTCTCCGTCATCCTGAACCCCGACACGCCCGTCGAGATCGCCGGGCCGATCGCCGGCCTGCTCATGCGCCAGGAGCTGCGCCTCGTGGCCGAGGCCACGCACGTGTCGCCGTCCGTCCGCGCGCTGTGCCTCGAGCACCTCGAGCGAAGGCCGCCCGGCGAGTTCGAGGAGGACGACTCGCGCCTGCAGTGATCTG
>JAYVXL010000492.1:0-1502 GCA_043785185.1 Myxococcales bacterium | reverse complement strand
TCGTCGTGGCCGCGTTGCCGGCCTTGCGGTCCATCGCGTCCTGGAGGCCACAACGCACGCGCGTGGCGCGCTTGACGCGCTTGGGCTTGAGGGGCGTCGCGAGCCACTCGTGACGCTTACGAACATTCCAAATCGCACGGTTTGCCATGGGGGGGCGCAATTTGCCCGTTTCTGCGCCAGCGTCAAGCGAAACCGCGGTCAGGAGCGCACAGACCGCGAAAGAGCGACGAGAAACGGTCAGTCCGGAATGGGCTCGAGCGTCACGTCGAGGACGAGGGGGGCCCCGGTCGCCTCGACCTCCTTGTCCCACGGCAGGAAGCCTTCCGCCTCGACGGAGACGCGGTGCTTTCCGGGAGGGAGGGCGACGCCGCGCGCGGCCACGACGTCGAGGGGGCCGACGACCCGGTCGTCGATGGTCACCGTCGCGCGGGGGGGCCCGCCGCGCATGCGGAGCGATACGGAACGAACGTTCGCGGCGTTCCCGCCGCACGCGACCGCCAAGGACATGAGCAGAATCGACGCCGCCGCCCGCGCGTAGGGATCGCTCATTCCCACTCGATCGTCGCCGGGGGCTTGCTCGAGATGTCGTAGACGACGCGGTTGATCCCCCGCACCTCGTTGATGATCCTCGTCGAGATCTTCGCGAGCACCTCGTACGGGATCTTCGCCCAGTCGGCGGTCATCCCGTCCACGGAGACGACCGCGCGCACCGCGCACGTCTCCTCGTACGTGCGCTCGTCGCCCATGACGCCGACGCTGCGCACGGGCAAGAGGACGCAAAAGCTCTGCCAAATCGTCTCGTACAAGCCGGCCGCGCGGATCTCGTCGGTGACGATCGCGTCGGCGCCGCGCAGGACCGACAGGCGCGCTTCGGTCACCTCGCCGAGGCAGCGGATCGCCAGCCCCGGCCCCGGGAACGGCTGCCGCATCAGCAGGTCGCGCGGCATCCCGAGCGCTTCGCCGGCGGAGCGCACCTCGTCCTTGAACAGCTCGCGCAGCGGCTCGATGAGCTTCAGCTTCATCCGCTCCGGCAGGCCGCCGACGTTGTGGTGGCTCTTGATGACGGCGCTCGGACCCTTGAAAGAGACGCTCTCGATGACGTCCGGGTACAGCGTGCCCTGCACGAGGTACTTCGCGTTCTTCACCTTCGCGGCCTCTTCCTCGAACACCTCGATGAAGACGCGGCCGATGACTTTTCGCTTCTGCTCCGGGTCGGTGACGCCCTCGAGCGCCGTGAGGAAGCGCGCGCGCGCGTCGACGGCGACGAGGTTCAGGTGGAAGCTCTCGCGGAACGTCGAGACGACTTGCTCGAACTCGCCGGTGCGAAGGACGCCGTTGTCGACGAAGATGCAGGTGAGCCGATCGCCGAGCGCTTTGTGGCAAATCATCGCGGCGACCGACGAGTCGACGCCGCCGGAGAGGCCGCAGACCGCGTGCTCGTCCGCCGCGACGCGCGCTTTGACGAGGGCGATCGCCTCCTCGCTGAACGAGCCGGCCGTCCA
>JAYVXL010000491.1:0-5194 GCA_043785185.1 Myxococcales bacterium | reverse complement strand
CGGCCTGAAGGAGCTCGGACTCTTCGGACTCGTCGTCCCGCAAGAGCACGGGGGCGTCGGGCTCTCGGCCACCGGCTACGCGCGGGTCATCGAGGAGGTGGCGACGCTCGACGCGTCGGTCGCGGTCACCCTCGGCGGCCACCAGTCGATCGGCCTGAAGGCGCTCCTCCTCTTCGGCACCGAGGCGCAAAAGAAGAAGTACCTCCCGCGCCTCGCGACCGGCGAGCTGGTCGCGGCGTTCGCGCTCACCGAGCCGGGCGCGGGCAGCGACGCTGCGGCGATCCAGACGCGTGCGGAGGAGACGCCGGAGGGCGACTACCTCCTGAACGGCTCGAAGATCTGGATCACCAACGGCGGCTTCGCCGACGTGTTCACGGTGTTCGCGCGCACCTCGTCGATCGAGGAGGGCGCGAAGCCGCGCATCACGGCGTTCCTCGTCGAGCGCGCGTGGGGCGTCAAGAGCGGCGCGAACGAGCACAAGCTGGGCATCCGCGGCAGCTCGACGACGGAGATCTTCTTCGACAACGTGCGCGTCCCGAAGGAGAACGTCCTCGGCGAGGTCGGGCGCGGCTTCAAGGTCGCGATGGAGGTGCTGAACAGCGGCCGCATGGGCCTCGCCAGCGGCTGCGTCGGCTCGTGCAAGCGCCTCATCAAGATGGCCGTCGAGCGCTGCCACGAGAGAAAGGCGTTCGGGCGCCCCATCGGTCAGTTCGGCCTCATCAAGGACAAGATCACGACGATGATCGCCGAGTGCTTCGCGCTCGAGAGCATGACGTACCTGACGACCGGCCTCGTCGACGCGAAGATCGACGACTACTCGATCGAGAGCGCCATCTGCAAAGTGTACGGGTCCGAGGCGCTGTGGCGCACGGTGAACGAGGCGCTGCAGATCGCCGCCGGCATCGGCTACATGCAAGAGTACCCGTACGAGCGGCTGCTCCGCGACGCGCGCATCAACCTGATCTTCGAGGGGACCAACGAGATCCTCCGCTGCTTCATCGCGCTGTCCGGAATGCAGGGGCCGGGCAAGGAGCTGGACGAGGTCGCGAAGGCCATTCGCGAGCCCATCAAGGGGTTCGGCTTGCTCAGCGATTTCGCGATCCGCAAGGCGCGATCGGCGCTGGGGCGCGAGCGCATGACGCGCGCGCATCCGGCGCTCGCGCGCGAGGCGGTCATCCTCGAGCAGTACGCGGGCGACCTCGCGCGCAACGTGGACAAGGTGATGCGCAAGCACGGCAACCAGATCCACGAGATGCAGTACACGCAGAAGCGCATCGCCGACATGGCGATCGACCTGTACGCGGTGGCGGCCTGCGTCGCGCGGACGACGCGCGCGATCGAGCGCCGCGGCGAGGAGGGCGCGCGGCGGGAGATCGACCTGACGAGCGTGGTCGCGGCGGCCGCCGAAGAGCGGCTCCGTCAGGTCGTCGCGAGCTTCGACCGCAACGACGACGAGCTCCGGAAGGCCATCGCGAGCAAGGCCTACGCGGACGGGGGCTACCCGTTCGATATTCTCTAGACTCCGCCTAGCCTACGCCGTGCGCTCGCTCGACCCGAGCGCGCGCGCACCGGCCACAGCGACGCCCCCGCCCATGCGCTCGCTCGAGCCGAGCGGCACGCTCGTCCCCGCGCGCTCGGCCGCGACGGCGGCCGCGCCGAGGGCGCTCGACGCTCCGGGCGCTCCGAGCTTCTCGCGCGCGAGCTCCACCGCGTGCGCGATCCTCGGCGCGTCTGCGTCGCTCGCCTGCACCCGCTGCGCGCCCTTTGCCGTCCACCGCATGAGCACGTCCGCGGCGACGGGCGCGGGCGCACCGGGCGGCGTCTCGAGGGCCGGCGACTGCGCGATCACGACGAACGCGCCGCCCGCGCGCCACCCGATGGCCGCGCGCACGATGGTGCCGATCGGCAGGTCGCGGACGAAGTGGTCTCCGCCGAGCGCGCCCGCTTCGTGGTCACGCTGCTGGGTCCGCGGGCCGTCCCACGTCGGCAGGAGCAGCACGAGGCGCAGCGTGAGCGCGCCTTCGGGCCGCGTCCGCGCCAGGTACGCCCGCGTCGACTCCTTGACCTCCCAATAGACGAACAGCGTCGTCGGATCGACCGGGATGGCGACGCACTCGTCGACGCCGTACGTCGTGGGCAGCGGCGCCTCGTCGCGCATGAGGGCGACCGGGCGCGCGGCCTTCTCCGCGGCTCTGGGCTCGTCGGCCTCCGCGTAGGCCGGAGGCGCGTCCTCTTCCGGCGGCAGCAGCGGCTTCGGCGCCACGTACGCGGTGTCCTCGAGCTGCGCGAGCAGCGCGCGTGCGGCGCCGTGGTCCGGCTCCCTCTCGAGGACGCGGCGCAGCGTCTCGACGGCGCGGTCGCGGTGGCCCTGCGTCGCGTAGATCTCGGCGAGCGTCACCGTCGGAAGCGCCGCGGCCGCGCGCGCCGGGTGCGCCCCCACGGGCGCGGGCGGCGCGATGGATCGAATGCGATCGGCCGTGTCGGGCAGGTGCAGGCCCTTCTCGACGACGCGCGCGAGCAGATCGCGCGCGCGACCGAAGAAGCCCCGCGCGCGGCTCAGCGTGGAGGGGTCCGCCGAACGCGCGGCGCGGAGCAGCAGCTCGTCGATCAGCTCGGGTCGCGTCAAGATGCGCGCGCGCACGACGCCCGCGCCCTCCGCTTTGGCGATGAGGGTGTCCCGGTCGAGCGACTCGAGCTCCGCGCGTTCCATTCCTTGTGCCATACCGCAGCGGGGCGCGCGGCGAAACCCCGGCGTCAGCCCGCGTCGGCGAGGGCTGCGCGCGCCGCGGCGACGTCGCGCGCGAGCTGCTCGCGCAGGGCGGGCAGCCCGTCGAACTTGCGCTCGTCGCGCAGGCGCGCCGCGAGGTGGACGCGCAGCGTCTTGCCGTAGAGGTCGCCCGCGAAGTCGAGGAGGTGCACCTCCTGCGTCCGCGTGCCGCCGTCGCCCACGGTGGGCCGCACGCCGACGTTCATCACGCCGAGGCCGAGGCGAGTCGCCGCGCCGTCCGCGCCCTCTACGTCCACGACGACCGCGTAGACGCCGTCCTTCGGGATGACCTCGGCGATCTCCTCGACGTTCGCCGTCGGGAATCCGATCGTGCGCCCGCGCTTCTGCCCGGCCGCGACCACGCCCGAGAACCCGTGACGCCGGCCGAGGACCGCCGCCGCCGCCGCGACGTCCCCCTCCGCGAGCGCGGCGCGCACGCGCGTGCTCGAGAACGGGCCGCCCGCGTCGCCGGCCATCGCGTGCGCTTCGGCCGAAAACCCGAGCGACGCGCCGAGCGTGCGCAGCACGGCCAGATCGCCGGCGCGCTGGGCGCCGAAGCGGAAGTTGTCGCCCACCACGACGACCTCGGCGCGGAGCTGCTCTTTCACGAGCTCGCGCGCGAATCGCTCCGGCGACCACGCGGCGAACGCGCGATCGAACGTGCGGACCCAGACGGCCTCGACGCCGGCCTCGCGGAGCAGCTCGCTCTTGCGGCGGAGCGTCGTCAGCGCCGCCGGCGCGCCGCGCCCGAGCACCGCGCCGGGGTGCGGGTCGAACGTGAGGACGGCGGGGACGAGTCCGGCCGCGCGCGCGGTCGCGACGGCGTGCGCGAGCACCGCTTGGTGCCCGCGGTGCACGCCGTCGAAGTTGCCGATGATGAGGATCTCGGGACCGGCCGGCCGCGCCGCCGGGCCGTCGTCGAGCCGAACGTAAGGGAATGCCACGGCGCGTACCCGTATAGTACGGCTCGGCGCGTCCGCGAAACGCTCATCCGCGGCGCGCCGCGCGTGGGGGCGTCCGCCGCCCGAAGGCGGCGGGGCGCGGGCGGGTGCGCGCGCGCCGACCGCGCGGCTGCGCGACCGTGACTTCCGGCACATGGCGACGCGCGGGCGCTGGGCCCATAATGGCGCTCCATGGGTCATCCCCTGCTCGACGGCCGCTTCCTGCGCCTCGCCGCGATCGCGCTCTCGGTGCTCGCGGTGTCGGGCGCGGTGTCGGGCATGCCGAGCCTCGCGAGCCGCCTCTTCGTCGCGTGGTCCGCCGCGTACGCCGTGTACGTCGCCGCGCTCTGGCTCTCCTTCTCGCCGAAGCGCGCCTGGCAGGCGACACGTACGCGCGTCGGCCTCCTCGCGATCCAGACGCTCGCGCCCTTCGTGATGGCGTCGCTCATCCACTGCCACTTCGGCAGCCTCCTGCACGTCATCGTCGCGTGGCAGGCTGCGCTCCTCCTGCGCCCGGCGCAGGCGCTGCTCTGGGTGACCGCGCAGGTGGCGCTCATGACGCTGCTCCTCTTGGACACGTGCGCGCCGGATCTCGTCCCGCTCCTCGCGTTCGTCGGCTTGCAGCTCTTTGCGTTCATCACCGCGTCCGCCACGCGCCGTGAGGTGGCCACGCGTGCCGAGCTCTCGCAGGCGAACGCCGAGCTCCGGGCGACGCGCGCGATCCTCGCCGAGTCGTCGCGCATCGGCGAACGCATGCGCATCGCGCGCGATCTCCACGACACCGTCGGCCACCACCTGACCGCCCTCAGCCTGAACCTCGAGGTCGCCACCCACGCGGACGGTAAGAAGCGCGAAGATCACGTCGCCAAGTCCCGGCAAATCGCGTCGCGCCTCCTCGGGGACGTGCGCGACGTCGTGAGCGCGCTGCGCAGCGACGAGGGCGTCGACGTCGCCGCGGTGCTCGCCCCGCTCGTCGAGGACGCGGGGCCGCTGAGGGTGGAGCTCGACATCCCCAAGGCTCTGCGAGTCGACTGCCCCGACCGGGCCGACGCGCTCGTGCGCTGCGTGCAGGAGATCGTCACCAACGCGCGCAAGCACGCGTCCTCTGCCACGCGCGTGGCCATCCGCATCCAGAAGGACGGCAGCTGCCTCGCCGTCCACGCCGAGGACGACGGCGAGCCCGCCGGCGAGATCCGCGAGGGCTTCGGCTTGCGCGGGATGAAGGAGCGCTTCGAGAAGATCGGCGGCTGGGTGCGCGCGACGGCGCGACCGAACGGCGGCTTCGCGGTTGAAGGCTCGCTCCCGCTGGGCGAGGGCCGATGATTCGCGTTTGCATCGTCGACGACCAGACGCTCGTCCGCGAAGGGATCCGCAGCCTCCTCGGATTGGCGGGCGACATCGAGGTCGTCGCCGAGGCGACGGACGGCCAGGAGGCGATCGGCGCGATCATGAAGTCGAGCCCCGACGTCGTCCTCCTCGACGTCCG
>JAYVXL010000490.1:0-5194 GCA_043785185.1 Myxococcales bacterium | reverse complement strand
AGAAGTTCTCGACGCGCGGCCGCGTCGACGCCCCGGCGTGCACGCTCGGCCAACCGGACTTCTCGAACCACGACAACATGGTCTTCCGGATCCCTACGCCGGTCTTCGGCCTCGGCCTCGTCGACGGCCTCTTCGACCGCGAGATCATGGGCCGCGCCGCGCAGAACCCGGACCGCAAGGAGGACCTCGGCATCCACGGCGTCGCGAACCACAGCGGCAACGACGGCACGATCACCAAGTTCGGCTGGAAGGCGCAGAACAAATCGCTCTTCGTCTTCTCCGGCGAGGCCTACACGGTCGAGATGGGCGTCACCAACGAGCTCAACCCGACGCAGAAGGTCGAGGACGACGACTGCGGCCTCGGCGCGCACCCGAACGACGTGACCCTGACCGGCGACGGCAGCGAGCCGATGGACCCGAAGGACAACTTCAACAACCCGCTCGACGAGCTGCCGGACTGGATGATGTTCGCCATCTTCATGCGCTTCACCGCAGCGCCGGAGCCCGCGCCGAGGAACGCGAGCGCGGAGCGCGGGTACGAGGCGTTCAACCAGATCGGCTGCGCGGAGTGCCACACCGAGACGATGCACACGCAGGCGGGGCACACGGGCAACGCGAGCCTCGCGCTCCGCGACCGCACGTTCCACCCGTTCTCGGACATCCTCATCCACCACATGGGCGCGACGCTCGCCGACAACGTGAACCAGGGCGGGGCCGGTCCGGACCAGTTCCGCACCGCGCCGCTCTGGGGCGTCGGTCAGCGCCTGTTCTTCCTCCACGACGGTCGGGCGCGCACGCTCGAGGCCGCCATCCTCGCGCACTACTCGAAGCCGACGAAGGCGCGCCGCGGCACCCCGGCGTACGGCCCCTCGGAGGCCAACCAGGTCGTCAAGAACTTCGCCGAGCTCCCGGCGGATCGCCAGCAGGATCTCCTCAACTTCCTCCGCACGCTGTAATCGCGCGCCGAGCAGAAGCGAAGCGCCCCTCGAGGGCCGGAACGCGGGACGGCGAGAGCCTCCCGCGTTTCGTCTTTTTGTCACCCCGAAGGCCGTCACCAACTTGTTCGGGTGAAGGGCGCGGCGTGGGTTAAACTCGCCGCCATGCCTCGGAACGCACGAAACGCCGCGCGCGCCGTCGCGGCGTGCGCACTGTCGATCCCGTACCTCCTCGCGGCGTGCGGCAACAAGCGGGCGGCGCCCACCGACGCGGGAGCGTCCGCGACCCTCGGCGACGCGCGGGCTTCGGCCGACGCGGGCGGCCCCGCGCGCGACGCCGCCGGGCCGCTGGCCGCGAACGAGCTCGACGTCGTGCGCTACGAAGACGAGTCGGCGGTCGACCACGCCGCGCTGACGATCAAGACGCCGTTCGCCAACGCCTACCGCGCGTACCCGAAGGGGGACGTGGTCACGACGCTCAAGGCGGGCGCCAACGTCACGCAGATCGCCGAGCGAAACGGGTACTACCTCGTCACGTTCGACGCGCCGTTTCCGCCGGCGCGGACATTGATGGGGTGGATGGCGAAGTTCGCCTTCGACGAGCGCGTCGCGGCGGCGATGACCGCCGACGCCGGGGCCGACGCCGGCGCGAAGGTCCCGCGGTGCGTGAACGACAAGCTCGAGTACCTCGCGCTCCAGGATCCCGTGCGCCGCGACTACCGCTGCGCGTACCTGTGCAAGGACGACCTGGAGTGCAAAAACAGCGGCGCCGTGTGCGAGGCGGCGATCCTGCCCGAGCCGTCGGGCGCCATCGTCCCGGCGACGCAGTTCTCGACGGTCTGCACGGACGCGGGCGCAGGGCCGATCAAGCCGACGCGAAAAATTCCGTCCCTCTTCGGCGTGCCGCACCGCGGGGACGGGAAGTGCGCCGCGGGCTTCGTCACTGCGCCGAAGACCGGAACGCTCTGCTACCGGGGCTGCAAGGTGGACGCGGACTGCCCGCCGAACGCGACGTGCAAGCTCACCGTCGCGAAGGACGCCAAGCTCTGTCACGCGAACGACTGACGCTCGCTCACGCCCGCCCGCGCACCATGTCGAGCAGGCGCCCGAAGACGCGCTCGTCGCAGCGGACGCCGTTGTGCTCGTACTCGCTCGTCACCCACGGCGAGAGGCCCCGGATCGCCTTCGCCGTCTCCTCGGAGAACGCGCGCTCGACGTACATGTCACAGGTGTAGATCGCCGCGGCGACGGGCACCTCGTTCTCCTTCAGGCGCTCCGCGTCGTAGAGCGCCGGCCACGGCTCGCGCGCGAGGATCTCGGCCGCGCCGCGCAAGGGCGCGAGCGCCGCGTAGTCCTCGAACATCCACGGGTAGACCATCTCGCCCGTGAAGAGCCCCGGGTCGCGCATCGCGTCCGGCATCACGCGATCGGCCGACCATGCCGTCGTGCAGCCGTCGGCGTACGACGACTCGTGGAGGATGGCGTAGATCGGATTTCGCGTGAAGGACTGCGCGTGAAGGACGTCCTCTCTGAAGCCGAGCGAATCTTCGGGTTGCTCGAGGATGTAGTGAAGGCGCTCGAAGCCGTCGCTCATGCCGAGCATGATCCCGAGCTGTCGGAAGCGTCGCGCGGTGAGGCGGTCGCCCGATGGCAGGACGACGCCGTCGCCGTCGATGCGCGCGAGGATGGCGCGCACGCGGGCGCGATCGCCCGGGTAGCGCGCGTAGTAGGCGGCGTTTCGCGCGAGGACGCGCGCGTACGTCGCGCGGTAGACCTCGTCGGCGTGGCGGCCGATCGGCGCGAGTCCGCCGGTGACGAACGCCTCGGCGAGGCCCTCCGGCGCGAGCGACAGGTACGTCATCACGCAGAAGCCGCCGAAGCTCTGGCCGAGGACGCTCCACTTCTCCACGCCGAGCGCGCGGCGGACGAGCTCGGCGTCGCGCACGATGGCGTCTGCGCGAAAGTGCCGCAGGTGCGCAGCCTGCTGCTCGGCGGTCATGCCCGCGAGTTGGCCGATCGGCGACGATCGGCCGGTGCCGCGCTGGTCGAGCATCAGAACGCGGTACTCGCGGAGCGCGCGTGCCATCCACGGCGGGCCGTTCGGCGAGGACGGGCGCGGCGCTTCGAAGCCCGGCCCGCCCTGCAGGAAGACGAGCACCGGGCGCGTCTCGTCCCCGGGCGCCGCGACCTCGCGGGCGAAGAGCGTGAGCTCCCCGCCCGTGGGGTTGGCGTGGTCGAGGGGGACGTCGAGCTCGTGCTCCGTGAGGACGAGGCCGGGCACGCGATAGGTTTGGCTCCGCATGCGCGCGAGTATCTCACGACAGCGGCGCGCCTTCGAATGCGCGCCGCTCGCGAACCTACTGTCGCCGGCGACGGCGCATACGCGCTGCGCCGAGGAGCCCGAGCACACCGGCGAAGGCCAACGTGGAGTTGCCCTTCGGCGGCGCCGTGCGGCAGCCGCAGCCGCCGTTATCGCCCGAGCCGCCGCCGTCGCTCGCGTCGGCGGTCGACCCCGAGTCACCCGGACCTGCGTCGCGCCCCGCGTCGCGCGGCTTGCCCGCGTCCAGCGGCGAGCCCGAATCGTTGTCGACGCCCGAGTCTTCCGTCGTCCCCGAGTCGACCCCCACCACGGCGCCGGAGTCGACGCCCGAGTCGTCCACCGTCCCGGAGTCGACGCCCGAGTCGTCCACCGTCCCGGAGTCGACGCCGGAGTCGACCACCGTCCCGGAGTCGACGCCGGAGTCGACCACCGTCCCGGAGTCCACGCCCGCGTCGACGCCCGCGTCGGGCGGTGTCGGCGGGGTGCAGACGCCCGTTTTGCACGAGCCGATCGAGCAGGGCGTGCCGTCCGCCTTCGCCGGGTTGGTGCAGGCGCCGCTCGCTTGCTGGCAGCTACCGATGACGTGGCATTCGTCTTGTGCGGTGCACACGACCGGCGTCCCGCCGCCGCACGTTCCGCTGGTGCACGTCTCGCCCGGCGTGCAGAGGTTGCCGTCGTTGCACGCTGTGCCGTTCGTCTTCGGCGTGGGCGCGGAGCACTGACCTGTCGCGGGGACGCAAGTGCCCGCGTTCGTGCAGAGGCCACCGTTGTTGCAGACGACGGGCGTGCCCGTGCACGCGCCGTTCTGGCACGTCTCGCTCGTCATGCAGAGATTTCCGTCGCTGCAGACGGTGCCGTTCGCCGCGGGCGTCGGCGCAGAGCAGAGACCCGTCGAGGGCTGGCAGGTGCCGGGGATCGAGCAGACGCCCCCGTTGCTGCAGACGACCGCCGCACCGCCGACGCAAACGCCCGCTTGGCAGGTCTTCGGCCCCTGCGTGCAGAGGTTGCCGTCATCGCACTGCGTGCCGTTCGCTTTGCCCGCGCAGTCGACGGTGAGCTTGCCCCACCAGGTGCCGAAGCGGTTCGTCGCGTTCGCGTACTCCTGGATCGTCCACATCGTCGTGTCGTCCGCGGGGTCGATGCTCGTGATGCTGTAGTCGCCCCAACGGTTTCGGTTGTTGCCGAAGCCGGTGACGTTGTAGCTCGCGCTGCCTGCGTGCATGACCGCCGGGTCACGCATCGTGCTCGCGGGATCCCAGGAGAAGCGCATCGAGTACCCGGTGCCGACGAACTGCCCGGTGCCGCCGCGCGAGAAGCCGATGAACGCGTCGTTGTTCTTGTTCGGCGTGATCGACGGGAAGAAGTAGTGTGTCCCCGCCGTCTGCGACGCGGTCGGGTCTTCGATGCGCCCCGCTTGCACGACGGCGGACGTCGCCGGGTTCACCTGGAACCACTGCGCCGCGACGTGCGTAGGCGCGCCCGTCGGGAGGAACGCGGCGTTCGCGAACCACAGCGTTCCGTTTCGATAGACCGCCTCGTAGATGCGCGCGTCGTTCGCCCCGATCGCGGTGGTCGAGCCCTGCTGCGGGACGAAGTTGCCGTTCGTCGCCGCCGGCGGCGAGTCGTCCCACGCGGTCAGCGCCGCGGGGGTGACGTCGGTGAGGCGGTTCAGCGCCTCGCTGCCGACCGCGCCGGTGATCGAGAAGAGGCGCAAGGCCTTCGCCGTCCCGTCGTAGTCCTCGATCATGTAGAGCGACGTCGCCGAGGCGTCGTACGTCCACGCGCCGCAGATCGCGAAGTCGTCGTCCGGCGCGGTGCCGCTCTTCGTGAACGTCGTGTGCTTGCCGTTGCCGGTGTTCGCGTACGCGGCCGCCTTGTCGAAGACGAAGACCTTCGCGCCGATGAAGGCGTTGGACGTGCCGTTGAAGTCGTTCAGCGA
>JAYVXL010000489.1:0-15910 GCA_043785185.1 Myxococcales bacterium | reverse complement strand
CCCGGAGACAGCGACTTCGCGTACTTCGCGTTCGTCATCGGCATGTGCTTCCAGACCTCCGACGTCACCATCACGAGCCGCGTTTTCCGCCGCAACGCGCTCGTGCACGCGATCCTGAGCTTCCTCTACAACACGGCCATCGTGGCTCTTACGCTGAACCTGGTCTTCGCCTTCCTCGGCTGATCGAGCGCCGAAATCGGCCGGGATCCGCCGGGCCTGTCGCCGGCGGGCATGGTACCCTGGTCGACCATGAGCGGACGCCCGGCCTCGCGCGCTTCTTTTTCTGTCACCGCCCCCTTCGTCGCCGTCCTCCTCACCATCGCGGTCCTCGCGGTCCAGGCATGCGGCAACAGCGGCAATGGCTCGGGCTTCGGCGACGGCACGAGCGGCACGAGCGGCGCGAGCGGTAGCAGCGGCAGCAGCGGGGACGAAGGCGGCCTCGTCTTCGGCGACGGCGGGAGCGGCGGCCCGTCGCACGTCCTCAAGGTCTCGCCCGCGGCGGCGACGGTCACGATCGCGAGCAAGACGGCGCCGGCCACGCAGGCGTTCACGGCGACGCTCGACGGCGCGCCGCTCACCTCCCAGGTGACCTGGTCGCTCGACACGTACGCGCAGGGCAGCATCACGAACGCCGGCGCGTTCACGACGACGGGCCTCGTCGGCGGGCTCGTCTCGGTGACGGTCGCGTGGGGCGGGCTCAAGGCGTCGGCGAAGCTCACCGTCGACGTGAACATCGCCGAGACGGTGCTGCAGGGCCCCACCGATCCGGGGCCGTCGCCCGGCAACATCGGCGCGCTCGGCGGCCCGCCGCTCCCCGATCCGGGCGGCGCGAACGTCACCAAGATCCTCTACCCGTACGACCAGACCGTCATGCCGCGCGGCCTCACCGCGCCGCTGCTCCAGTTCAGCCCCGGCAGCGTGCCGCCCGAGGACGCGCTCGTCACGATGAGCGCGCCGCACTTCTCGTGGAGCGGCAGGATCCACGTGCAGTCCGCGGCGACGCCGCAGTTCAGCGTCCCGCAGGACATCTGGGACGGCGCGATGCAGACGGCCGGCGGCACGAGGCTCGAGGTCGCCGTGACGAAGGCGGCCGCGGGCAAGGCGTATGGCCCGGCCAAGACGTCGATCGTCGTCGCGCCCGGCACGCTGAAGGGCGCGGTCTACTACATGACGTACGAGACGCCGGGCAACGGCCTCTACTCCGTCCGGCCCGGCGTGCGCCAGCCGGCGAAGCTCCTCATTCCGGGCTGCGTCGTCTGCCACTCGGTGTCGGCGAACGGCACGCGCCTGGCGACCGGCGCCGATCAGGCGAGCCTCGCCGCGCAGAGCGGCGTCTACAGCGTCGGCGCGGACGGCACACAGACGCAGCTCACCGGCTCGCCCGCCGGCCTCGGCGGCGACTCGCGCGGCCTCTCGTTCGCGACCTTCACGCCCGACGGCCAGTACGTCATGCGCAGCCAGAACAACTTCTGGGGCGGCGTGAACCAAGAGGCGTGGAAGATCGACGCCGCCGGCAAGACGCTCACGCCCGCGACCGTCACCGGCCTCGGCGCGAACGTCTCCGCCCTCGTGCCGGCGATCTCGCCGGACAGCAAGCGGTACGCGTTCACGAACGGCCCCGGCGAGACGCCGGCGTTCGGCACGCCGAGCCGCTCCGTCAGCCTGATGGACCTCGCGGTCAACCCGGCGACCAACACGCTCGCGTTCACGAACCGCCAGCTGCTCCTCGACAACGGCGCCAGCGGCCCGGTGACGAAGTTCGTGAACTTCCTCCCCGATCCGAACTTCGTCGTCCTGCAAGAGGGCGAGAACTACCAGGCCGCGTACGACATGATGCTGCCGACCTGGGGGCCGGACAACAACTTCGGCACGTCGACCGGCCGCCTCTACATGATCAAGACGGCGACGAAAGAGCACATCGAGCTCGCGACGCTGAACGCCGGCAACGCGGCCATCGACAAGCAGCGCAACTACGAGCCCTTCCCGCTGCCGGTCACCGCCGGCGGGTACTTCTGGATCGTGTTCACCAGCATCCGCGAGTACGGCAATGTCTACCAGGGCGGTGCCGTGCAGAAGCAGCTCTGGGTCGCGGCGATCTCGACGACGGCGGGGCCCGGCGTCGATCCGAGCCACCCGCCGTTTTACCTGCCGAACCAGTCCTCGACGCGCAACGAGCGCGGCGCGTGGGCGCTCGAGCCGTGCCACGCGAACGGCGCGACGTGCGAGACCGGCGACGAGTGCTGCAACGGCTTCTGCCGCCCGCAGGACCCGAACGATCCGAAGTCGCCGAAGGTCTGCCAGCCGCCGCCCGCGGGCAGCTGCTCGCAGACGAGCGAGAAGTGCGCGGCCGACGGCGACTGCTGCGACGCCGCGCAAGGGACGCGCTGCATCGGCGGGTTCTGCACGGTGAAGGGCCCCGCCTGAGGCGCCCTCCGCGCGCTTCGAAATGACTCCCGAGCCCCACCACATCGCCCATTCCCCGAACGCCTAGGCGTCATGCTCAGGGATGGCGAGCGCATGACGCCCAAGCGGATCGCGATCGTCGGCACCAGCGGCGCCGGCAAGACCACGCTCGGGCGCGCGTTGGCGGCGCGCCTCGACGCGCCCTTCGTCGAGATCGACGCCATCCAGCACAAGGCCGGTTGGATCCGCGCCAGCGACGAGGAATTGCGCGCCGGCATCGACGCCGTCATCGGCGGCCGCGACCGCTGGGTGGTCGACAACACCTGCCACCGCCGGCTCGGCGAGTTCATCACCGGCCGCGTCGAGCTGATCGTCTGGCTCGATCTGCCGCTCACCACCAAGCTCGTGCGCCTGGTGCGACGCTCCTACCGGCGCGTCACGACGCGCCAGGTGTTGTGGAACGGCAACCGCGAGACCTGGCGCGACGTCTTCGTCGGTTCCGACTCGGTGCTGCAGCACATGGTGCGCGCCCACTTCCGCCAACGGCGCGCGCTGCCGCATCCCGGGCACGCGGACCGGACCGTGCGGCTGCGCAGCCTCGACGAGGTCGACCGCTGGTTGGCGACCTTTTAGCTACTCCGGCTGGCGGCCGATGCCGTTCTCTACGACGAGGGCCAGCAGCGCCGCCACCTTGTTCTTCCGCTCCACCGGGTGGCGAAGGGGTAGATGAGAGCGGACCCGATACGTGTTCCGCCGGCCCTCGCGCTCGTGCGTGAGGTAACCGCCCTCCTCGAGATCGAAGATGATCCGTTGGACGGCGCGCTCGGTGATGCCGACGCGCACGGCGAGATCGCGGATCCGCGCCTGCGGGTCGGTCGCGATGCACAAGAGCACGTGGGCGTGGTTCGTCAGGAAGGTCCAAGGCGGCTTTTCCGCTGCGGATGAGGCCGCGGCGCGGCTCTTCATGATGCGCCTTGCGTGTGCAAAACATTTACGCTACGAAAAGCACGACACAAATTTCGTGTTTTAACGTTCATGATTCATTCTACAGCAGACGTCGCGTCTGCTCAACCGGAGGTGTGCCATGCGCTATCGGCTCGACGCCGCAGGAAAAAAGCGGGTGACGCTCAGCGAGGGCGATGGCATCAGCCCCGAGCTCATCCAAGCGACGCGGGCGATCATCGACGCGACGGGGGCTCGAATCGGCTGGGAAGAGCGCGAGGCGGGGGCCGCGGTCGTTCAAGCGCTGTCTTGCTCGCGTCGCGTCGGCCCATCGCTGGATGCACGTCGAGAAGCTGCAGGAGTTCGACGGCCAGCGCGGATATTCGCGAGCGCAAGGGGAGGATTGACCGTGGCGCGGTGGCAGGACGCGCACCGCGGAGATCGCAGCATCCCGTTCGATGGTGACCCGGCCAGCGAGCGAAGCAACGTCATGTTCGTCCTCTGCTCCGAGAACCATGCCGCCGCAGCGCTCGCCGCCGCGTGCGAGCCCGCGCTCGTGCTCCAGATACTCGGGGGTGCCCGCGATCCAGCGGACGAGTCGACGCGCGCGACGGTCGAATACGCGATCGTCGAGAAGGGAGTACGGCACGTCGTCGTCTGCGGGCATCAGGGTTGCGAGGCCGTGGCGTCGGAAGGGCAAGACTCGCGATACGCGACCCAGGCCGCGGTGTTCTCTCAGTGCCTGCGGCTCCGCGAAGACCCGTGCGTCGGTCGACTTCTGCGCGCTCACCGAGTGGCGATGCGACCGCTCTGGTTCGACGCGCCGGAGGGCAACATTTTCACGTGCAGCCTCGAGGACGCGCGCGTCTCTCCCATGAGTGACAACGACTTCGCGAAGATGCTCGCGGTCTTCGCGAAGCGTGAGGAGCGTGCCCAGTGACGTCGGCTGAGATCCTTCGGATCAATCTCCTGTCACCCATCGCTCTCGCTTTCGCACTCGGCGTCTTCGCGAAGGTCATCCGCAGCGAGCTGTCGCTTCCGAAGGACCTCTACGCCTCCCTGTCGATCTACCTGCTGCTCGCGATTGGGTTGAAGGGCGGCGTCGAGCTCTCCGAGGCGCACCTGCGAGCCATCGCGCTCCCCGCGGTGATGACGCTGTTCCTGGGCGTCCTCACTCCCGTCACGTCGTACGTCGTGCTGCGCAGGCTCGGGAAATTCTCCACCAGCGATTCGGCCGGAATCGCCGCTCACTACGGCTCCGTGTCGGCAGTCAGCTTCATCGCTGCGCAGCAGTTCACGGTGGCAGTCGGTGCCGCTCCCGAGGGATACATGCCGACGCTTCTTACGCTGCTCGAGAGCCCCGGCATCCATATCGCGCTCGGGATCGGCGCCGTGCAAATTGCGAGACGCGCAGCGCTGGTCGCACCGGTCGCCATCGCCGGTGGCGGGGCGGTGTCGGTGCTCGGCGGCCCGACTTCGGAGCTGGCCCCCGCCGCGGCCGATGGCCACGGCGTCGCGACGCTGCGCGAAGTGCTGACCTCGCGGACCATGATGCTCCTCGTGGGCGGGCTCGTGGTGGGGGGCATCATCGGCACGCGTGGCTACGCGCCCATTCGCCCGTTCTTCGATGGCGGTTTCAAAGGGGCATTGACGTTGTTCTTGCTCGAGATGGGGCTCATGGCGGGCGCGCGCCTCTCGGACCTGAAGAAGGTTGGCATCTTCCTCGTCGCATTCGGCGTCGTCATGCCCGTCGTCCACGGCGCGGTCGCCGTCCTCCTCGGTCGGCTGGCCGGCCTCTCGGTGGGGGGATGCACGGTCCTCGCGACGATGGCGGCGAGCGCCTCGTACATCGCCGCGCCCCCCGCGGTGAAGATGAACCTTCCGGAGGCCAACCCGACCTACTCGCTGACCGCGGCGCTCGTGATCACGTTCCCCTTCAACCTGCTCGTCGGCATCCCCCTCTTCTACGAGATGGCCAAACGCATCGCGTAGCGCGCGGCGCGCTCGGCGGGCGCCCTTCGCGAGGAGCGAAGTGGACCCCACTCTTCGGGGTTCGGGTGCACGCCGAACCGCTTCGCCAGCTCAGGAACCGTCGCGCCCTCGCGCACCGCTGCCAGAGCCACCTTCGCCTTGAATTCGGCACTCCATCGAGCCCGACTACTTCGAAGCGCGAGGCGGGAAATCACGGGGCCTTCAGGCTTCGCCACAGCCACGAGAGCGTGCCATCGAGGTCACCCTTGCGGAGGTCAGTCTGGCTGCAGTGCGGGTCGGCTTGGTGGTAGGTGACGCAGGCGATGCCGCGGACGAGGCTACGCTAGCTCATGCGTATCCAAGAGCATCAAACGCATCGTCGGCTCTCTCGACCCATCGGCATTCCGCCGCTTCGGCCGCGTCGCCGAGACTTCGGACCCGCGGGCGATTGGAACCCGCCGTTCGCCCGCGTACGCCCGGGGCGCCTCTTGCGCCCTCCAAGGTGTTGAAATCACGAACCCTGTGTCGTGGCGCCGGCCTTGCAACTTCGGGCGGAATGAAGAGCGTCGTACGAACGAAAGACGGGTGGCCCGTGGCGTGGGTGGCGCTGGGGGGGCTCGTCGCGAGCGCGGCGGCGGTCGCCTGCTACGCGCCCGTCGAGAGCGCGACGCGCGAGGGCACCGGCGCGCCCTCGAGCGTCACGGACGGCGGCGGCGGCGGAAGCCGAGAGGACGCGCGCGCGCCTGCCGCCGGCGACGGGGCCGTGGGCTGCGCGGATGTTCCACGGGACGTGCTCGCGGCCCGTTGCGCGACCTCGGGCTGCCACAGCGCCGCCGACAAGTCGCAAGGGCTCGACCTGGAGTCGCCCAACGTCGCCGCGCGCCTCGTAGGCGTCGCGGCGGGCGCGGGGCCCGGACTCTTGATCGATCCGAGCGCGCCCTCGCGCAGCGTCGTCTACACCAAGCTGAGCGCCTCGCCGCCGTACGGCGCGCGCATGCCGTTCGCGCGAACGGTGCTCGACGACGAGACGACCGCGTGCGTGCTCGCGTGGGTGGCGAGCCTCGGCGAGCGGGACGACGACGCCGGAGCGCGCTGAGGCACCGTCACTCCACGCGAAGCCAGACGCCGCCGCCGCCCGGGGCGACCCATGGCGCGAGGGCGACGCCGCGCGGCGAACGCGACGCCGCGCGCACGTCGAGGAGCCCCCACACCACGCCGGTGGCCACGAGCACGCTGCCGACGCCGAGCGCGACGTCGGCCAAAATCGCGAAGGACCGCGCGTCGGAGTTGTCTTTCGGAACTTCGGACTGCGGCGCGGTCGCCGCCGCGTCGTTTCGCCCGCGCGCGACGAGCCCGAAGATCGCACCCGCCGCGAGCGACGCGCCGCCTGCGCCCGCGACGATCCACGGCGCGGCGCTCGGCGAGCGGGCCTGTCTCTGCTGCGCCGCCTGCGCGCGCGCTTGCCGTTCGCGGAGCTCCGCGGCCTCGCGCTCGCGCCGCAGCCGCTCGCCTTCCCGGCGCAGGCGCTCCCCCTCTTCGATTCCCGCGCGGAGGGCCGCGATGCGCTGCTCGACCGAGGCGCGGTCCCTCGCGTCCGGCGCCGCGCGCAGGTAGGCCGTGTAGCTCTCCACGGCGTTTGGACGATCGCCGAGCCCCTCGTACGCGCGCGCCAAATTGTAGACGAGGATCGCGTCGGGGGCGAGGCGGTACGCCTCCTTCAGCAGGTCGATGGCTTCCTTGAAGCGGCCACCGCGGTAGGCCTCGGCGCTGAGCTCGAAGAGCTGCGTCGCGCGCTGCTCCGCCGCCGTGCCGCCGGGGCCGCGCGCGGACGCGGACGCCGCCGCCGTCAAGACGAGAAAGACGCCCACCGCCGTCGCGCGCTTCATCCTCTCCGACTCTACACCCGCCGCGCCGGCGCGTTCGCGGTCGCCGGTCGCGGTGGCCCGTGGTACCCTTTTCGAGGAGATCGGTGTGAGTTTTCCCGCGCGCATCGGCCGCTACGACGTCATCGCTCCGCTCGCGGTCGGGGGAATGGCCGAGATCTTCTTGGCGCGAATCGTCGGACCCAGCGGCTTCGAGCGCGCCGTGGTCATCAAGCGAATCCTCCCGCACCTCGCGCGCGAGCCGGGCTTCGCCGAGATGTTCCTCGACGAGGCCCGCATCCTCGCCGCGATCCGCCACCCGAACGTCGTCATCGTCCACGAGCTCGGGCGCGAGAACGACGAGCTGTTCCTCGTCATGGAGTACCTCGAGGGGGAGAGCGTCGCGAGCCTCGTGCGCCGAGCGATGTCGTCGGGCCGGGCGATCGAGCCCGCCCTCATCGCGTACATCGCGGCGGAGGTCTGCGCCGGTCTGCACGCTGCGCACGATCTCGAGATCGGTGGCGAGAAGCAGAACCTCGTCCATCGCGACGTCTCGCCGCACAACCTCGTCGTGACCTACTCGGGCCAGGTCAAAGTCATCGACTTTGGCATCGCCATGGCCGAAAACCGCCTCTCGCGTACGCAGACCGGTCAGGTCAAGGGGACGTTCGACTATATGTCCCCCGAGCAGGTGGGCGCCGGGAGCGTCGATCGACGCACCGACGTTTTCGCGCTCGGCGTCGTCCTCCACGAGCTGCTCGCGGGCCGCCGGCTCTTCAAGCGAGCGACGCCCGCGGCGACCGTGCACGCGCTGACGCTGGAGGCCATCGTGCCGCCGTCGCGGGTGACCGACGGGGTTCCGCCCGCGCTCGAGGCGATCGCGATGCGCGCCCTCGCGCGAGCGCCGGCGGATCGCTACCCGACGGCGGCCGAGATGCGGCGCGATCTCCTGACCGCGATGCGCGAGCTCGGGCACGACGATCACGCCGAGGCGCTGGCGGCGCTCATGCGCGAGTGCTTCGCCGAGCGCATCGCCGAGCGGCAAGAGCTCCTGGGTCGGATGCGGACCGGGGCGGAGGTCACGTACGTTCCGCCCGCGGAGGTGGACGACGAAGATCTGCCGGGCGTGGCGTCGCCGACCCTCGTGCGCCCGGCGTCGGCGACGAGCACGCCGCCCGTCGCGCGCGCCGCGCCCCGGGGGAAGCGGCGGGTGGCGGCCGTGGCCGCGCTCGCCCTCCTCGTCGGCGGGGTGGCCCTCGCGTATGGGGGTCGCGCGCGGCCCGCGCCGCCGCTCGCCGCGCCCGCGCTCGCCGCGCCGTCGCTCGCCAACACCGTCATGCTGCACATCGAGACGCGGCCGGATGGCGCGCTCGCCGTGCTCGCGGGCGTCGACCGCGGAACCACGCCGCTCGAGCTGGCCGTCGCGCAAGGGACGACGCCGCTCTCCCTCGAGCTTCGCCGCGCGGGCTTCGCGCCGCTCGTGCAGGCGATCGTGCCCGACGCCGACCAGCGCCTCTTCCTGGCGCTCGCGCCAGAGCCCGCGCCGATCGCGGCCCGCGCGTCCGAGCGCAGCGTCGCGCCGGGCGGGCGCGCCTCGGGAGCCCGCGGGCCGGGCCGCGCGGCGGGCCCGTCGGCCGCGACGCCCGCGCCCTCTTCCTCACTGCCGACGGCGCGCTTTCGCAAGTTCGAGTAAACTCGCTCCCCGGATGAACCGATCTCCCCCGCACGGCGACGGCGTCAAGACGGTCGTGCAGGCGACCTCGACCCCGCCGTCGGCGGAAGACCCGGTGTTCGTCCTCACGGCGACGAGCGGCCCGGAGCGTGGACGGAGCTTCACCGTCGACGGCTCGCAGGCGTCGCGCGTGCTCGTGGGGCAGAGCCCGGTGTGCGAGCTGCGCCTTAACGATCCCCAAGTCTCGCGGCGCCACCTCGCCCTCGAGCTCCGCGGCGGCGCGCTCCGCGTGCAGGATCTCGGCTCGACCAACGGCACGTTCGTCGATCGCGTCAAGGTCCTCGAAGCCGACCTCACCGGGGACGAAATGTTGCGCATCGGCTCGACGGTCTTGCGCGTCGAGCTCGTCAGCGCGGGGCACGCGCCGGCGCCGCCCGCGGCCAACGGCTTCGGTCGCATGGTCGGCGCGAGCCTGGAGATGCGCCGGATTTATCCGCTGTGCGCGAAGCTCGCAGCCTCCAGCGTGCCCCTGGTCATCGAGGGGGAGACGGGGACCGGCAAGGAGGTCCTCGCCGAGTCGCTGCACGAGGCGGGTCCCCGCGCGGCGGGCCCCTTCGTCGTGTTCGACTGCACGGCCGTCCCGCCCAACCTGCTCGAGTCCGAGCTCTTCGGGCACGAGCGCGGAGCGTTCACCGGCGCGGTCGCGGCTCGCCGCGGCATGTTCGAGCAGGCGGACGGCGGCACGCTCCTCATCGACGAGATCGGCGATCTCGACGGGCCGCTCCAACCGAAGCTCCTCCGCGCCATCGAGCGCTCGGAGGTGAGGCGCATCGGCAGCGAGCGCACCATCCGCGTCGACGTGCGCGTCCTCGCGGCGACGCGGCGGGACCTCGACAAGGAGGTCGTCGCCGGCCGCTTCCGGGACGACCTCTTCCACCGACTGGCGGTCGCGCGCGTCGAGCTCCCGCCGCTCCGGCAGCGCCAAGGCGACATCTCGCTGCTGGCCCGCCAGTTCTGGCGCGAGCTCGGCGGCGATCCGCGCGCGCTCCCACCGGACGCGCTCGTGCGCTGGGAGGATTACCCCTGGCCCGGCAACGTGCGCGAGCTGCGCAACGCGGTCGCGCGCCTCCTCGCGCTCGGTGAGCTCGCCGCCGACGAGGAGGCACGCCGCGCCGAGCGCGCGAAGGACAGCCTCGCGCCGCCGGCGATTCCGACGGAGCCCTCCGCGGGAGACGCCATCGACCGCGTGCTCGCGATGCCCTTCATCCAGGCGCGCGAGCACCTCATCGAGGAGTTCGAGCAGCGCTACGTCGAAAAGCTGCTCGCGGAGCACGGCGGCAACGTGGCGAGCGCGGCCACGGCCTCGGGGATCGGGCGCCGCTACTTTCAAAAGCTGCGCGCGCGCCGCGCGCGGTAGGCTCCGCACGTGGCGCGCGCCGTCGGAGCGGGGAGAGTGGTCGCGATCGCGGCCCTGGGGGTCGGCCTCGCGGGCGGATGCCGGCTGACCGACGCGGGGCTCGGCGGCCACGCGTGCCCGTGCGTCGACGCGACGTGGGTGTGCGAGACCGCGAAAAACCAGTGCGTGCGCGCCTGCGACGCCGGCCACCACGCGTGCAACGGCGCTTGCGTGCCCGAGGGTCCGTCCTCCTGCGGCGGCGCCTGCAGCGCGTGCCCCGCGCCCGCGAACGGCGCGGCCGCGTGCGTCGCGGGGGCGTGCTCGGTCGGCGACTGCAACCCCGGGTATTTGAGGTGCGGCGGCGCCGAGGCCACGACCTGCTGCGCGAGCGCCGTCGCGGTGACGGCCGGAGCCTCGTTCACGTGCGCGCTCGCGTCGCCGGGCGCGAAGGGACAGATCTGGTGCTGGGGCGCGAACGACACCAAGCAGCTCGGCGTCGACGGGCTCGGCAGCTCGCATCCGCGCGTCGTGCCGGGGCTCCCGAACGACGTCGTCGCCGTCGCCGCCGGAGCGGCCCACGCCTGCGTCCTCGATCGGCGCGGCGGCGTCTCGTGCTGGGGCGACGGGACCCTCGGCCAGCTCGGCGGCGGGTACGTCGAGCCTTCGGCCACCGCGACGCCCATCGTGGCCCCGAGCGCGACCGACGCCGTCTTCGCGGCGGTCGCGACGTCGCGCGACTACACCTGCGGCCTCACCGCGGCCGGCAACGTTTACTGCTGGGGCACCCTCCACGCCGATGCCGTGGACCTCGTGATTCGCGAACCGCCGACGCGCGTGCGCCTCGGCGCCGCGAAGGCGCTCTCCGTCGCCGTCGGCCTCGGGCACGCCTGCGCGCGGGTCGAAGGTCAGGTCCTCTGCTGGGGGAGCAACGCCGTCGGGCAGCTCGGAGACGGGACGACGAACGATTCGGTCGCGTCCGCGGTGGTCGCGCGGCTCGGCGGCGCGAGCGAGCTCTCGGTTGGACGGAGCCACAGCTGCGCGACCGTCGACGACGGCGCGGGCGGAGCCGTGCTCTGCTGGGGCGGCAACGACAGCTTCCAGCTCGGAGACGTCGCGATCGCCGGCCTCGAGCCCATTCACGCGACGCCCACGCGCGTCACGGGCGTCCCCGGGGCGACGGCGCTGGCTGCCGGAGACGGTCACACGTGCGGCATTTTCTCCGGGACTTCGGTCGAGTGCTGGGGTCAGAACGCCAACGGGGCGCTCGGCAACGATTCGAAGAACGCCAACGTCCTCCCGCTCATCGTGCGCGACGTCGCCGCGGTCCAGATCAGCGCGTACGCGCACACCTGCGTCGTGACGCCCGAGGGCCGCATTCGCTGCTGGGGCTTCAACCGCAACGGCCAGCTCGGAGACCTCGGCGGCCCGAACGATTTCGTCAGCGTGCCGTACGAAGTGCTCCTTCGCTGAGAGTGGAGCGATCCCGAGCGGAGAGGCCTCCTCTCAGGGCTCGAGCGCCCGCCCGCTCACCAGCTGCACGCGCCCCCTTCGGCGAGGAGCAGCACGGGGCAGTTGTCACGGTCGGAGCCCGCGGCGTCGGGATCGGCGCTGACGGCGGGGCTCGCGTAGGCCTTGCGCAGGTAGTACTCGAGGCAGTTGAGACGCCCCCGTGCCGCGGGGCTGTACTCGGCGGCGTCCCGATCGAAGTCGTAGCAGCCGGGGCCGGCGTCGCACTGGCACACGGCCAGGCAGCTTCCCACGGTCTCGAACGGCTGCACGTTCCCGGCGGCGGAGTTGCAGCGCGAGACGGTGAGCTCGCAGAACGCGAAGCAGCGCGACGCGCAGACCTCGCCCCCGAACGCGCCGGCGACGGCGCAATGCGGGCTGGCCGGCCGCGGGTCTGCCTGGAAGGCGCGGCAGGGGATCGAGTCGGCGGTCTCGCCGACGACGCCGACGCTCGGGAGCTGCGCGCACATGTTGAGGCACTGCGCGCGGCTCTCGTATTGCGCCTCCTCGCCGGTGCAGCGGCTCATGATCGACGTGCAGTAGTCGCCGCAGCTGATCGCGAACGCGGCCTCGGGCGGCGCGTCGCGCGGTCGATCCGGCGTGGCGTCCGCCGCGTCGCCGGCGTCGCCTCCCCCGTCGGGCGCGGCGGGGGCCTCCGGCACCGCGGAGGCGGCGACGATGCATCCGTACGCGAAGCTCGCCGCCGCGGCGACGACGAGGAAGAGCACGCGCCGCCTCACCCGGCGAGTATGGCACGGCGCGGGACGACCAGCCCTCTCGCGCGCCGCGGAACGCGCGGTGCGCGCCCATGGAACGGGCCGTTCGTCGGCGCCCCCGCGGGGCGCAGCCTTGGCGTGCAACTGCGCGAAATTGCGCGCCCGCCCGGTGGCATCGGCCTTGCGATAAGGCTCGTCGGAGGTGGACGTATGCGTTTGAAGCTACCGCGGTTCCTCGCACTCAGTCTGGCGACCGCGACGGGGCTGGCGGCCTGCGAAGGCCCCGTCGACGGCCTCGGCTCGGGCGCCCGCGGCAACAACCCGGGCGACCCGGACGGCGGCGGCGCCGTCGGGGAGGCCGGGAGCGTGGACGGCGGCGGCGACGCCGATCGCCCGAGCGGCATGCCCTTCGAGGCCTTCTCGGTCGGCGCGTACGTCGCCAAGGTGAAGAACGTCCTCGTCGGGGTCCCGCCTACCGCGGAAGAGATCGCGAAGGTCAAGGCGGATCCGAAGGCGCTCGCGTCGCTCATCGATGGGTGGATGGCGCTCCCGCAGTACCGGACGCAAATGCAGTCGTTCTTCGCGAACGCGTTCCAGCAGACGCAGGTGAACGCGCAACAGTTCCAGTTCCAGATCCCCGCCGAAGACGGCGTCGCGCGCGGCGAGCCTGCGGCCACGCTGATGATGAACTCGATCCGCGAGAGCTTCGCGCGCACCGTCATGCAGCTCATCGACGAGGGCCGGCCGTTCAGCGACGCGTTGACCACGCGCCGCTTCATGCTCTCTCCGCCGCTGCTCGCGCTCTACGGCTACATCGACGCCGCCCAGTTCGCCGACGACGGCAACGCCCTCCCGCAGGGCGTACCGGCCGGCTTCAACCTGACGATCACCGGCGCCGGACCCATTCCCATCGAGCAGTCGCTCGACCCGTCCAGCCCGAACTACATGACGTTCTTCCACAGCGGCCCGAGCTACGCCGTGAACAACCCCACGGTCCCGAACTGCGCGAGCGGCCCGGTGCACATGGGGCCGAACGCGCCCGCCGGCAGCGTCACGATCGATGCCACCGCCGACGCGACGTACCTCTACCAGCTCCTCATGGGCTTCACCCCCAACTACACCCCGCCCACGAACCCCCAGGACGGTACCGGCACGTGCGCCGGCGCGACCGGCAAGATGCAGTTCGCCACCGCCGACTTCGATGCGTGGAGGATGGTCAACGTCCGCCCGCCCAATGCGGGCGAGGCCACCACGCGGTTCTGGGACCTCCCGGCTCTTCGCACGTCGAACGAGGTGGTCCTCAAGATCCCGCGCGTCGGCTTCTTCACGACCCCCGCGTTCATGGCCGGCTGGAATACGAACACCGGCAACCAGGCGCGCGTGCAGATCAACCAGACGCTCATCGTGGCGCTCGGTCGCAAGATCGACGGCGGGTCCGCCATGCGCGCGAAGAGCGAGGCGGCGCTCGACACGAAGCACGCAGGCAAGCCCGCGTGCTACTCGTGCCACAAGTCGCTCGACCCGATGCGCCAGTACTTCCGCCAGACCTACTCTTTGGGCGGTCATAACCAGAGCGACACCGCGCAGCAGTCGATGCCTGGGATGTTCGCCTTCGACGGCGTCTCGGTCGAGGGGCGTGGAATCGTCGACCTCGCCGAGCAGCTCGCGCGGCACCCGCGCTTCCCGCTCGCCTGGGCGAAGAAGCTCTGTTTCCACGCCAACTCCGCGGCGTGCTCGGAGGACGATCCGGAGTTCTTGCGGATCGTGGAAGCGTGGAAGGCGAGCAACCTCTCGTGGCCGGTCCTCGTCCGGGAGCTGTTCTCGTCGCCCATCGTGACGTACGCGTCCGACACCAAGAGCACGCGCACCTTCGGTCAGACGGTGACCATCGCGCGGCGCGTCCAGTTCTGCACCGCGATCTCGCGCCGGCTCGGGCTGAACGACGTATGCGTCCTCAACGATCTGAACAACGTCGACGACACGACCGCGCTCATGCAGGGCCTCGGCCAAACCCTCCCGATCGACGGCTATTCGCGCGGCGGCGAGGCGCCCGTGCTCTCGACGACCCCGACGATGTTCTTCAACCGCGCCGTGGAGGCGATCTGCCGCGGCGTCGCGGACCGCGTCGTCGACGCGCAAGGCACGTCGCGCTACGCGAGCACGGCGCCGGACGACGCGGTCAAAGACCTCGTCGCCAGTCTCATGGGCCTCAGCGCTGCCGACGCGCGCGCCGTCGAAGCCACGGCGATTTTGCAAGAGCACTTCGCGTCGTCCCAGCGGGCGGGCGAGAGCGCGACGCACGCGCTCAAGTCCACGTTCGTGCTCGCGTGCATGTCCCCGTTCGTGGTCGCAACCGGGTTCTGAAGGAGAAGACGACAATGGTGATGAATCGTCGTGCTGCGTTGAGCGCCCTCTTCGGGACCGGCCTCGTCGGACTCCGCGCGTTGGCCACCGGCCTGCCCGCGTCCTTCCTCCTCGACCCGCGGCGAGCGCTCGCGGACGATCCTGCCAAGTGCTTCTCCAATGACAAGGCGCAGTTCTTGATCATGAACGCCAGCGCGTCCGGCGATCCCATCTCGTGCAACACGCCGGGGACGTATCTCGACCCGGCGATCATGCACCCGCGGGATCCGCTCATGGCGCCGACGACGATGACGCTCGCGGGCAAGCCGCATATCGGGGCGGCGCCGTGGTCGAAGTTCGCGCAGGCGACCCTCGACCGCACCTGCTTCTTCCACCACACGACGCTGACGCCCGTGCACGGCGACCAGCCGAACGTCATGGCCCTGATGGGCGCCGTTCGCGCGAACGAGATGCTGGTGTCGCTCTTGTCGAAGGGCCTCGCGCCGTGCCTCGGCACCATCCAGCCCGAGCCCGTCAACATCTCGGGCGACCCGGGGAGCGAGTACCTGCGCTTCGGGGGCCGCCCGCTCCCGATCGTCAGCGCGGTCGGGCTGCGTGACTTGCTCGTGGATCCCGCGGGTCCGCTCACCAACCTCGAGAAGATCCGGGACGCCGATCTGACTCGCCTCTCGAACCTCGCGCGACGCGAGGGCACGACCGCGCACCGCGCCTTCATCGATCGCTATGCCACGTCGCAGGGGCAGGCGCGCTCGATCTCGCAGGACATCCTCAGCGACCTCACCGGCATCGACAAAGATCCGTACGCGGACGTCACGGCCGCGGTGGTGCTCATTCGCATGAAGGTCGCGCCGGCGGTGTCGATCCACCTCCCGTTCGGCGGCGACAACCACGCGGACCCGAACCTCGCCGGCGAGACGTCCGAGCTCGTGTCGAGCCTCGGGGCGCTCCGGATCCTCTTCGCGAAGCTCAAGAGCGCGGGGCTCGAGGACAAGGTCACGTTCCTCTCGCTCAACGTGTTCGGGCGCACCCTGATGGGGAACGGCAACGGGCGCGACCACAACCAGAACCACCACTGCGC
>JAYVXL010000488.1:0-5194 GCA_043785185.1 Myxococcales bacterium | reverse complement strand
CTTCTCTTCCGGGGTCTCGGTCAACGGCAGGTTCGCGCGCATCGCCGAGACGATCTTCTTGCCCCCGTGCTCGCCGAGGCCCTCCGTCGCCCACTCGTCGACCGGGTCGGTCATGTAGAGGACCTCGTAGCCGCGCGCGCGCAGCGCCTCGGTGTGCGGCGAGCCCGCCACCGTCTGGCGCGAGTCGCCGGCGAGGTAATAGATCGCCTCCTGCCCCTCTTTCATGCGCGCGACGTAGTCGGCGAGCGACGTGAGGCCTTCGCCGCGCGAGCTGTCGTAGCGCACCAGCGCGCCGAGCTTGTCGTTGTGCTCGCGCTCGAGCGCGAGGCCCTCCTTCAAGACGACACCGAACGCGCTCCAGAACTTCGCGTAGTCGTCGGGCCGCTCCTTTGCCATCTCCTCGAGGAGCGACAGCGTCTGCTTGACGACCTGCTTCTTGATGGCCTTCAAGATCGCCGAATCTTGGAGGAGCTCACGCGAGACGTTGAGCGGCAGGTCGTCGGAGTCGACGACGCCGCGCAGAAAGCGGAGCCACGGCGGGAGGATCTCCTCGCAGTCCTCCATGATGAAGACGCGGCGCACGAACAGGCGAACGCCGCGGCGGCGCCGCGCGTCGTGCAGATCGTACGGCGCGTGCGTCGGCACGTAGAGGAGGCCGACGAACTCCTGCGTGCCCTCGACGCGGAAGTGCGCGCGCGCGAGCGGCGGCTCGAAATCGCGCGTCAGGTGCTTGTAGAAGTCGTTGTACTGCTCAGGGGTGATCTCTGCCTTCGGGCGCTGCCAGAGCGCGCTCGCGCGGTTGATCTGCTCGAGCGACGTCTCCATCGCGTCGCCCTCGCTGGCCTTCTTCGTGACCTCCAGCTTGATCGGGTAGCTCACGTAGTCCGAGTAGCGGGTGACGAGCTCGCGCAGGCGCCACGGCTCGAGGAACTCGCGCTGGTCCTCGCGCACGTGGAGGATCAGCTCGGTGCCGCGCGTCGCGCGCTCGGCCGGCTCGACGGTGAACGTCGCCCCCGCGTCGGACGTCCACTTGAACGACTTGCTGCCGGGCGCCGCCGCCCGCGTGATGACGGTGACGCGATCGGCGACGAGGTACGCGCTGTAGAACCCGACGCCGAACTGGCCGATGAGGCTCGCGCCCTTCGCCTCCTCCTTCAGCCCGTCGGCGAGCTTCTCGAGGAAGGCGCGCGAGCCGGAGTGGGCGACGGTGCCGAGGTTCTTGACGAGCTCCTCCTCCGTCATTCCGATGCCGGTGTCTTCGATGTGCAGCGTTCCATTGGCGGCGTCGGCGCGGAGGCGGATCTCGAGCGTCTCGTCGCCCTGCGTCAGCTCGGGCTGCGTGAGCGCGGCGAACCGCAGCCGGCTCAGCGCGTCGGACGCGTTGGAGACGAGCTCGCGGAGGAAGATCTCCTTGTGGCTGTACAGCGAGTGGATGACGAGCCGGAGGACCTGGCTCACCTCCGCTTGGAAGGCGTGGGTCGTGGCGGGGGACGGCGCGGGCGCGGAGGGTTCGGACATGGTGGCTAGGGTCCGCTTTTAATCACGTGGCGGCGCAAAGCAAGCCCGAAGCCGCGCGGACCCAAAAGCCGGCTACGCTCGCGGACGACCGCGATGCCTCTCCACGCGCCCCGCGTCCTCCTCGGCGAATACCCGACGCCCGTGGAGCCGCTCCCGACGTTGAGCCGGCCGGGCGCGGCGCTCTGGGTGAAGCGCGACGACCTGACCGCGCCGATCTACGGGGGCAACAAGGTGCGCAAGCTCGAGTACGTCCTCGGCGACGCGCGGGCGCGCGGGCGCACCGAGCTGCTCACCGCGGGCGCGGCCGGGAGCCACCACGTCCTCGCGACGGCGCTCTACGGCGCGCAGGAGGGATTTCGCGTGCGCGCGGTGCTCATCGCGCAGCCGCGCACGGACGGCGCCCTCGACAACCTGCGCGCGGGGCTCGCGCGCGGCCTCGTCGCGCGCCCGAGCGCGGAGGCGCTCGTGCCGCTGGCGCTCGCGCGGAGCTACCGGCGCGGGTCGTTCTACGTGCAGGTGGGCGGGTCGAGCGTGCTCGGCGCGATGGGGTACGTGGACGCGGCGCGCGAGCTCGCCGCGCAGGTGCGGGCGGGGCAGATGCCGACGCCGGATCTCGTGGTCGTCACGCTCGGGTCGGGCGGGACGGCCGCGGGGCTGGCGGCGGGCTTCGCGCTCGAAGGGCTCCCCACGCGCGTGCTCGGCGTCTCGGTCGTCGGACCGGCGCGCGCGTTCGCGTGGCACGCGCGCTGGCTCGCGCAGGCGTGCGCGGCGCGTGCGCGCGGCGAAGGCGAACGCGCGGACCGCGCGTGGCGGCGTGACGTGAGCGCGCGCCTCGCCACGACGGACCGGTGGCTCGGCGCGGGCTACGGCCACCCGACGCCCGAAGGGGCGCGCGCGCAGGCGGCCGCGCACGGCGCGGGGCTCGCGCTCGATCCGACGTACACGGCCAAGGCGTTCGCCGCCGCGCTGGACGCGGTCGAAGGCGGCGGCGCGCGCGTCGTCCTTTTTTGGCACACGCTCTCCAGCGCCCCGATGGCGCCGCTCCTCGCAGGTGCCGGGGCGCCGCCCGCGCACTTGGCGTCGCTCCTTCGCTGACGCGCGCGCCGGGCGCGGGACGCCGGTCGCTCCGGTCGCGCCGGTCGCGTAGGCCCGGCTACGCCGCGGGCGCTTCGATCGCCGCGGTCATCCCGTGCACGACCTCGTCGAGCGTATCGACGAGCAGCATCGGCTCCCAGCCGCCCTCGGCCGCGCGGAACGACAGGCCGAACGTGTCCGGTCCCAGCGCGGTGAGGCGCGCGAAGAGGCCGCTCGGCGGCCCAATCACGATGTGCGCACCATGCAGCCGCACCTCGAGGTGCCCGAAGTCGCCCAGCGTGCCGAGGAGTCGTTTGACGCGCTCGGTGACCTGCTTCTTCTCGGTGATCGACGTCATGGCACCTTCGCAGCTATCAGAGCGCGCGGCGCGGGGCCAAATTTCGTCACGCCCGAAGGACGCTCAGGCGACCTCGCTGCCGCCGCCGCCGCCCGCGTCGCCGCCTCCTGCGTCGCTGCCGCCTGCGTCGGCCACCTGGGCGCCGCCCGCGTCGCTGCCGCCTGTTTCGGCTACTTGGGTGCCGCCCGCGTCGCCGCTGCCGGCGTCGTTCGTCGGGGCGCCGCTCGCGTCGCCGCTGTGGTCCACCGTCTCGCCGCCCGCGCCGGCGAGCTCGGTGCCGCCGCTTGAACCGGAGGGGCCATGGTCGGCGTCGACGACCTGCGAAGGGTCGCCTCCGCCGGTCTCGGCGCCCGCTTGCGGCGCGGTGAAGGACCCCGGATTGATCGAGCCGTCGGGGTTCGTCGTCGCCGGGTGGTATTCGTCACCGGGCGCGCCGTTCCCCGGGCTCGGGCTGAGCGTCTCGTTGACGTTGTTGCCGTACGACGCGCCCACGCCTGCGTCGAGGCCGACGCCGATGCCGACCGCCTTACCCGCGTCGTTCGCCGAGACGAACCCGCCGACGCCCACGTGCCCCGCGCCCGTCGTCGACCAGCCGGTCATCACCTCGTCGACCGTGTGGCCGTCCTTCGGCGTCACCGAGATGTAGTCGGCGGAGGCTCCGACGCGCGGCATCCCACCGCCGCTGGGCGTGGACAGCCCGCCGCTCACGTACCAGGTGCCGTCGTTCATCCGGACGACCGACGCGCTCCCGATCCCGATGCCCACGGTCACGCCGACGCCGTAGCTGTGAGGCTGCTCACCGCCCGTCACCGCGTCGAGATCCTCGAGGTCGAGCTCTTGAAACTTGTGGGCGTTGCTCATGGTGGTCCTCAGGTCTTCAGCAAGCGCCGTACCGCCGGCCCGCGTGCGCTCGGACGGAAAAACTCCGTCGACGTTGCGCGAAGACGCCTTCGCCGGCGTCAAAACCGAGAATGTCGCGGCTGGGGCGACGTCCGTCCAGATGGGCGCGAGTCCCAGGGACGCGCCGGGTAGGCTAGCGGCGATGGTCCCTGCGCTCGCGCTCGCCGCGCTGCTCGTCATGCTCGACGACGGCGAGAAGATCCCGCGCGACGCGGCGCGCGCGCTGCCGCCGTCGCCGTGGCCCGCGGAGGTGAGCCTCTTCGCGATGCGCGGCGAGACGGTCGCCGTGCAAGCGGTGGTCGAGTCGAAGGCCCCGCTCGCGGGCGTTCATGCGACGCTGACGCCGTTCGCCGGCGACGCGGACGCGCGGGCGCTGGGCGCGCGCGTCGAGGTGCTCGCCGAGGAGTTCGTGGAGGTGCAGAGGCCGAGCGGCAACGCGCACGCGCCGGGCTCGCTCGCCTTTACCGCCGCCGCCGCGCCGGATCCGGAGCAGACGACGGGCTGGCTCGCCGACGCGCTCGTACCCGGCGACGCCGACCTCCTGCCCGGCGCGCGCGCCGCGCTGTGGATCGACGTGACGGTGCCGAGCGACGCGCCACCCGGGACGTACATCGCGCGCCTCCACGTCTCGAGCAGGGAGGGCGCGATCGCATCGCGCGAGGTGCGCCTGCGCGTGATGGACCGCGACATGCCGTGGGCGCCCGCCAAGACGATGGTCTTCTACGAGCCCGACAGCCTGGAGCGGCGCATGGGCGACCGCTCCGCGGAGATCGAGCTCCGCCAGCTCCTCCACGCGCACCACGTGAGCGTGTTTCGCGAGCTGCGCCGCGCCAGCGAGATGGACTTCGATCTCCGCGCGCTCTCGGGCGAGCTGTACACGCGCGGGCAAGGCTACGAGGGAGCGGGCGAGGGACGCGGGGAGGGGGTCTTCGCGATCGGCGCGTACGGAGGCCTCGGCCCGCCGAACAAGGAGAGCCTGGACGCGGCCGTCGGCTTCGCCGAGCGCCTGCGCGCCGCCGGACGCATGCAGGATACACAGGTCTTCCTCTACGCGATCGACGAGGCCTGCGCGAGCCCGTGGCCCGGGCAGTGGCGCGCGCTCTTCGCCGCGTCGCCCGCGATGCAAGGGGTCCGCGTCGGCGCGACGTGCGGCGACGACCCGCTCGGGCAGCGCGCCGACCTCGTCATGATGACCGCGCCGGACTACGAGCCCGCGCGCGCGCGTGCGGCGAAGGACGCGGGCAAGTGGGTCTGGGCGTACAACGGCCAGCGCCCGTTCGCGGGGCCGATGATGCTCGACGTGCCGGCCACGGATTTGCGGGCCAATGCCTGGATCGCCGCGCG
>JAYVXL010000487.1:0-5197 GCA_043785185.1 Myxococcales bacterium | reverse complement strand
GCAAGGCCTCGACGTACGCCGCGGTCGCGGGTGAAAGCCCCGCGCGCTCGTGGCACGCGCTGGAGTCGCCGCGGGTCCCGAGCACCTCGATCACTGCGCACGGCGTTGTTCCGTTCGAGCCGCGCACGAGCCTTTGTGGCAGGCATCTTCGATCGTCGGCGTTGAGGACGGCGAGGAAGCGAACCTGCTGCGGGTCACCGCTCGATGAGCCCCCGCTCGCGCTCGCCCCGCTCGAACCGCTCGCCCCGCTCGAACTGCCGGTGGAGCCGCTCGAGGCTCCTTCCGCCAGCGCCTTGCCGCCGCAGCCCCCGCCGAGCGCCCCGGCGAGCGCGATGGCCAGCCATTCAACAGCCGTCATGCATCACCTCGCGCCATCCATGGCCGTCGTGGCGCCGTTCCGTCACGCGCCGGCCCGTCGCGTCAGTCCGGCGTATCGGTCGGGCCGGGGAAGCGCGAGCCGGCGGGTCGGGGCGCGGAGCCCGCGGGAAGCGCGGCGCCAGGGGGGCGTGCGCCACGCGGCCGCGGCGTGAAACTCGGCATCGCCGTCGGAATCGAAGTGGGAATCGGGCTTGGAATCGGACTTGGACTCGGCGTCGGCGTCGGACTCGGCGTCGGACTCGGCGTCGGCGCTGCAGTCGCAGTCGCAGTCGGAGCCGGAGTCGCGGCCCTCCGTTCAACGACGAGGACCGCGCTCGCGGCCCCGATCCCCAACCCCGCGAGCGCCACGGCGAGCCACACCACGCGCAGGCGCCGCGGTTCCCGCACCACTTGGGATCGCGCGTCCGAGACGCTCGTCCCCGTGGACGCCAGCGGGCTCGTCGCCGATGCCGCAGCGGGCGCGCTCATCTCCGCGCTCACGGCGAGGGCGGAGGACGACGCCGCGGCGAACGGAGCCAGATCCGCCATCAGCGCGCGAAGGTTCGGATAGCGCAGATCGCGATCCTTCTCGAGGCACCGCCGAACGCACGCGTCGAGACCGGCGGGCACGCCCCGACGCACGCGTGAGGGCGGTGCGGGCGTGTCGGTGCCGATCGCGAGGAGGAGCGCGGGCAGCGTGCGCGCAGGGAACGGGAGGCGCCGCGTAAGGAGCTGGTAGAGGATGACGCCGAGCGACCAGATGTCGGCGCGCTCGTCGACGTCCTTGCTGTCGCGGATTTGCTCGGGCGACATGAAGAGCGGGGAGCCGACGAACGCCTGCGTCGTCGTGATGCTGAGCTCCCCACCCCCCTCGCGCGCGTCGCCCCTGCGCAGGAGCTTCGAGACGCCGAAGTCGAGCACCTTCACGAGCGGCGTGCCGTCCGCGCGCGCCGTGAGGAAGAGGTTCGCGGGCTTCAGGTCGCGGTGGACGACGCCGACCGCGTGCGCTTCGACGAGGCCCGCGCACGCCTGGAGCACGTACGTCACGGCGTCGGCGACCGCGACGGGCCCCTCGCGCACGACGCGTCCGAGGTCCTTCCCCGTGAGGTGCTCCATCACGAGGTACGGCGCGAGGCTCGGGAGGCGCCCGACGTCGAACACGCGCACGACGTTCTCGCCCGTCAGCCGCGCGCACGTCTGCGCTTCGCGGAGGAAACGCGCGGCGCCGTCGCCCTCGGCTCGGAACAGGACCTTGATGGCGACCTTGTGCCCGAGCTCGAGGTGGCGCGCCGCGTAGACCGCGCCCATGCCGCCTTTGCCCAGCGTCTCCTCGATGCGGTATTTGTCCGCGAGAATCTGCCCCGTGGTCGGCAGCGCGCCGGTGAGCTCGTCGAGGCCCGGTAGCCCCGCCGCCGACGCGGCGACGGAGCGCGACGACGGAGACACGCCGTACGCGGCGTCGCCGAGGATCCCGCGGCAGCTCTCGCACTCGGCGATGTGGGCCTCGGCGCGGAGGAGCGGCTCGCCGTCCAGCGACCCCTCGACGAACGCGGCGATCGCCTGCTCGTCGAGGCATGCGGGGTCTCGGTGCTCGGACGCAGAACTCCCCACGGCGCCCTCAGTCTGCCTCGAAACGTGCCTCCGGCACCACCGGCGTTTGCCGCGCGGCGAAACCAAGGGCAAAATGCGCATGTGGACGACGAAGCGCTCGGGCAGTACGTGGCGGCCGCGCGCGCCGCGTGGCCGGCGCTCGCCGTCGACCCGGACGCGCTCGCGCGGTGGGTCTCAGGGCATGCGCGCGCGCTCGGGAGCCTCCCGCCCCTGGCCCACGCCGCGGACATGGGCCTCGCGTTCGCGTGCGCGCATCGGGTGCCGGGCGCGGCGGAGGCGTTTCATGACGCCTACGATCGCGTGATCGCTCGCGTGCTGTCGCGGCGGCGCGCGCAGGCCGACGTCGCCGACGACGCGGCGCAGACCGTCCACGCGCGCCTGCTGGTCGCCGCGCCCGGCGCGCTGCCCAAGATCGCCGAGTATGCGGGCGCGGGCGCGCTGAAGAGCTGGGTCTCGACCACGGCGGCCACGACCGTGCTGATGATGCATCGCGCCGCCGCGCGCCGGCGCGAGGACGGCGAGGCGCAGGAAGGCGCCAATGCCCCGCCCGCCGCCGCGCCGCTGCCCGACATGGCGTACATGAAAGCGCGCTACAAATCCGAGCTCGAGGGCGCCGTCGTCGCGGCGCTCGCGCACCTCGGCGACCGCGAGCGCACGCTGCTGCGCCTCCACCTCGGCGAGCAGGTCAGCATCGACCGCATCGGCGCGATGTACAAAGTGGATCGGTCGACGGCCGCGCGCTGGCTCGCCGCCGCGCGCGCGTCACTCGTCGCGGCGGCGCGCGGCGAGGCGAAGGAGCGGCTGCGCCTCGGCGACGACGAGTGCGACAGCATCGCGGCGCTCGTGCAGAGCGAGCTGCACGTGTCGGTCGCGCGTCTGCTCGGTCCACGCTGACCCGCGCGCGCGAAGCGCGGCGTCCCGCGCGCGCGTGCTCACGGCAGCTCGGTGCAGAGGCCGGTGTTCGGCGCGTCGGCGCACTTGGTGCTGGGCGCCTGAAGGACGAGCCTCCCGCGCGCGCCGCCGCCGCCGCCGCACTTGGTCTCGCCACCGCCGGTCCCGACGCCCCCGGCCGCAGGAGCACGGGCGTTCGTCCCGCCGACCGCGCCGGCGCCGCCGGGCCCGCCGGTGGGACCGGCGCACGCGCCGCCCCCGCCCGCGGCGCTGCGGTTTCCGGCCGTTCCGACCGTCCACGGGTTGGCGCCGGTCGCGCGGCACGCGCCGCCGCCGCCGCCGCCGCCCGCGAGGTCGACCTGCGCGGTCACCGCGTCGAACGTGACCTTGGTCGCCGCCTGAAACCACACCGTGCCGCCGGCGCCGCCGCCGTAGCCTTCGGGGCACGTCACATCGGGCGCCGCGACCGGGCCGCCACCGCCCCCGCTCGCGTTGATCGTGCCGCGCACGGTGATCGCGCCGCAGAGCGAGACGAGCTGCACCGCACCGCCGCCGCTCCCGCCGAGGCGGCAGCCTTGCTGCGGGTCGAGCGCGCCGCCGCCGTTTCCGCCGGCGACGAGCGCCGTGTCGATCGTGGGCCCGCCGATCGCGCCGCACGCCGAGCCGCCCCCCGGCTCCGCGTTGCCGCCGCCGCCGCCGGCGCCGGTCGCCGCCCCTCGCCCGTGGTCGCCCGGGCCGGGGAAGCTCCCGGACTCGCCGCCGGCGAGGTCGAGCAGACCGTTGTCGTCGATCGTCAAATCGTGCACCGCCATGACGACGAGCGGGCGCTTTCCCACCGTGCCGAGCTTCGCGCCGGTGGCGATGTGGATCGACGTCGCGAGGAGCAGGCAGTACGGCGTAGCGGGTCCGAAGACGCAGCGCGCATCGCTGTCGGTGTCGAGCGCGTCGAGCGCCGCGGTGATCTCGAGCGGCGGCGGCGCGCGGGTGGGGTAGCCGATGCCGTTCGAGACGACGAATTTAGGGAGGCAGTCGTCGATGGCGTGCGGCGCGCTCGACGCATCCGTGCCCGTGCCCGTCTCTGCGACGCCGGAGTCGCGCGCGTCGCCGCCGCCGTCGCCCGTGTCCGGGCCGCCGTCGGTCGCCCCGCCGGTGCCCGCGTCCCCGAGGCTCGCGTAGCCGGTGAACGACTCGCCGAGCACCACCCAGCACCCGCCGAGCGCCGAGGCGATCGCGGCGAGCGAGGCCCCGCGCACGCACGCGCGCAGCCGGGAGCCGCCGTGCATCAGAACGTGCCCCCCACCGTGACCCCGACCTGCGCCGCCGAGCCTTGCGGCGAGGCGCCGGACGGCAACGCGATCCACGTGCCGACGCCGATCGCGCCGACGGCGAACGCCGCGGTGCTCGTGATGACGAGCGCGCGGCCGAGGCTCACGGCGTCCATCCCCTGCGGATCGCATTGCTTGTCGGCGTTGCAGTGGCCGCGCAGGGCGCCCTTGCGCTCGAGCGCCCAGGCGCCGGTGGCGAGGCTCACGACGAAGCCGCTGATTCCCGCGATGAGCGCCGCGGTGCGGAGCGTCTTGGTGCCGTCGCCGCCCGCCCCGCTCGCGGCGCCCGCCGCGGTCGCCCCCGTGGCGGGCGGGCGCGCGCGCTCCGGTTTGGTCGGCTCGCTCCCCGCGACGGCGACCGCCTCGAGAGGGTCGAGCTTCGCGGTGGCCTTCTGCGGGCCTCCTTCGGGGATCGTGACGACGAGCTCGCCCGGGCGGTACCCGCTCGCCGACGCGACGAGCACGTGACGACCCGACTCCACCGCGACGTTCGCCCAGTCGCGGCGCGCGATCGGCGCGTCGTCGAGCCGGATCTCGAGCTTGTCCTCGGCGACGTTCGGCGGCGGCACGACCTTGACCCACGAGAGCCTCGCCTCGACCGCCGCGAGGTGGTCGGTCGCGATCGGAATGCGATCGGCGCGCGCGTCGCGCCGGGCGACGGCGATCGCGTCCCTGAGCTCGCGTCGCGCGGCGAGGAGCTTGCCCTGCTGCTCGTGGCAGAGCCCGAGGTTGAGGAGCGTCCCGCCGCGCGCGACGAGCTGGTTGGACGCCGCGAGCTTGTCGCACGCCTCGGCGACCTTGCCCTCCGTGAGCAGGCGCTTGCCGTCCTCGAAGAGCGCGTTCGAGCGCGCGACGGCGTCGTCCCCCTGCGCGCGCGCCGAGAGCCCCCACACCAGCGCCGCCGTCGTCAGCAGCGCGGCGTGCAAGACCCGACGGACCATACGCCCGACCGTAAGAGAAGCGCTCGCATGGGGCAACGGGGTCGTCATCGAACTGGGGATGCCGGCCGGGCG
>JAYVXL010000486.1:0-15954 GCA_043785185.1 Myxococcales bacterium | reverse complement strand
TGTCCGCGCTGCCCGCGGCGTCGAAGAACTGCTTGCCGGCGGAGAATTTGACGACGGGATCGGCGGTGCCGAAGACCATGTAGAGCGGCATCGTGAGCTCGCCCGCGCGGCCGAGCCCGCGCGCCTGCGCCTTGGTCGTCTCGACGAACCAGCGCGCGCGCGCCTCTTTGAAGACGAGCGGGTCGTCGTCGTAGGCCTTCGCGCGCTTCGCGTCGTGGGTGAGGCCGCTCGACGGGATGTTCGAGGGGATGCCGAGCTTCGGGTACACGCGCGAGGCGACGCGCGCGGCCATGAGCTTGACGGCGGGGACCGCCAGCGCGACGTCGAAGAAGGGCGACGAGAGGACCACGCCGCGCCACGCGCGCTGCTGCTCGAGCACGCTCATCGCCGCGACGAGGCCGCCGAAGCTGTGACCGAAGAGGAACGACGCGCCGCCGCGCGCGCGGTCGGCGACGAGGCGCGAGAGCTCCGCGGCGTCGTCGAGGAACTCGTCGAAGCGCGCGCAATAGCCGCGCGTGCCGGCGGCGCGCCCGTGGCCGCGCATGTCGAGCGCGACGCTGGCGATGCCGCGCTCGGCCCAGAGGTCCATCACGTGCGCGTAGCGGGCGGCGTGGTCGGCGTACCCGTGGAGGAGACCCACGAACGCCTTCGGGCTCTCGGGGATCGCGGAGGTGAAGTAGAGCGCGGGCCCCGGGACCGCGCGCTGCGTGACGGCGCCTTCGTCGTGCTGGATGCCGTCTTCGTGCGGGTGGGTCGTCATGTGGAGCTCTTTCCGGGCGCGGGCGCCGCTGCGGCGGTCGCGACGAGGCGCTCGAGCGCGACCCCTTCGCGGACGAGCGCGTCGCGGAGCGCGGCGAGCGCGCGGGCGGCGCGCGACTTGATCGTGCCGAGGGGGACGTTCTCGCGCGCGGCGATCTCCGGGTACGAGAGCCCCTCGTAGAACGCGACCTCGAGGGTTTGGCGCTGGGCCTCGGGCAGCTGCGCGAGCGCGCGGCGTATCTTCACGCGCTCGGCGGCGTCGGCGGTGAGCGTCTCCGGGTCGGCCGCGGGGGCGACCGGCTCGTGCGCGATGACGTCGCGCGCCAGCGAGCCGCGGCGATCGCGGCGGCGCGTCCGGTCAATCGACAGGTTACGCACCAGCGTAACGAGCCAAGCGGCGACGGTGCCGCGCTCCTCGGAGTATTGCCCGGCGCGCTCGGAGACGGTGACGAACGCGTCGTGGAGCACGTCCTCGGCCTCGGCGCGCTGGCGGAGGATCCGCAGCGCGAGCGGCATGAGCATCACCACGTAGCGATCGTACAGCTCACCCACCGCCTGCGGGTCGCCCGCGCCGATGCGGCGGAGGAGCTCTACGTCCGACGTCCGTTCTCCCATGACCCGCCCGCGAGGGTAGCCCACAAAACCACGGCCATGAAGGCCATTTCCGGCCTTCTGGTAGGATGCTCGCATGGACCTCACGCGCGCCGCCGTCGTCCTCGCGGCCGCGCTCGCCGCGTCGAGCGTCGCGCGCAGCACGACCGCCGACGCGCCCGTGCCGCACGGGATGGGCCTCGCGTCGCGAAAGGTGCGCGCGGACGCGCCGCCCGCGGGCGCCGCGCCGCCGCTCCTGGGGACGCTCGTGCAGACGCACACCGGCGAGCGCGTCATGCTCGACGCCGCCGGGCCGGCCGACGCGCGGTTCGCGGCGCTCCTGGCCGACCGCGTGACCGGCTCCTCGCACCCACTCGACCCGCGCCTGCTCGATCTCCTCCGGCGCCTCGCCGAGCGCCGCAGCCTGCCAGGCGAGGCGGTCCGCATCGAGCTCGTCAGCGGCTTCCGCAGCCCCAAGCTGAACGAGATGATGCGCAAAAAAGGCCATCACGTCGCGTCCCACAGCCAGCACTCGATGGGGCACGCGGTCGACTTCCGTGTGGTCGTCCCCTCGGCGCCGCGCGGAATCGCGCCCGGCGAGCTGGAAAAGGAGCTGCGTGCGATGGGGTGGAACGGCGGCGTCGGCGTCTACACGCAAGAGCACGACTGGTTCGTGCACGCGGACGTCGGCCCCGAGCGTCGCTGGGCCGGCTGACCGCGGGCGAAGCGGGAGCTCATCTCACGTGCGGCGCACTTCACTCGACGCACTTCACTTGAGGAGGTGCTTGGCGACGCGCTCGGTGGGCGTCTTTGGCAACGCGTCACGCACGTGGAAGGCCGACGGCACCTTGAAGTCCGCCAGGCGCGCCTTCGCCCACGCGCGGAGCGAGGCCACGTCGAGCGACCGCCCGGCGAGCGGCGCGACGTAGGCGACGATGTCGTCCTCACCGAGGTCGGACGGGACGGCGATCACCGCGACCTCCGCGACGCCGTCGAACGACGCGAGCACGCCCTCGATCTCGGCGGCGGTGACGTTCTCGCCGCGACGACGGATGACGTCTTTCTTGCGCGAGACGAACGTGAAGTAGCCGTCCGCATCGCGGCGCACGAGATCGCCGGTGTGCAGCCAGCCGCCGGCGAGCGCCGCCGCCGTCGTCGCCGGATCGTTCCAGTAGCCCGCCATGATGCACGGATTGCGAAGCCACAGCTCGCCGACCTCGCCATCGGGCGCGTCGCCGCCGGCGTCCGCGACGACGCGCGCGTGGTTCACCGCGCCGAGGCGCGGGTGCTGGCGCAGGCGACCCATCGTGCCGTACCGCGGCGCCTCGCCGAGCGGCCAGATCGTGCCGAGCGTCGTCTCGCTCATGCCGTAGCCGACCGCCATGCGGAGCCCGAAGCGCTCCTCGAACGCGCGGTGCGTTTGCTCCGGCAGCGCGAGCGCGCCGTAGGCCGTGCGAATCGCGTGCGTCTTGTCCGCGGGCTGCGCGTCGGTGCGGAGCATGATGTGCATCATCGCGCCCACGGTGTTCACGTGGGTCGCCCCGAGCGCGCGCGCGTCGTCCCAGAAGCGCGACGCCGAGAAGCGACGCAGCAGCGCGAGCGAGCCGACCGCGAGCGCCCCCATCGTCGAGTACGCTTGCGCGTTGATGTGGAAAAGCGGCAGCGCGGCGAGGAAGCGGTCGGCGGACGAGAGACCTAGCCACGACGGGAACGCCTCTGCGGTGAGCGTATAGGTGCGGTGCGTCTGAATGACGCCCTTCGGCGCGCCGGTCGTGCCCGACGTCGCGAGGATGACGCACGGATCGTCCGGCCACACGAGAGCGCGCGGCGGCGCGCCGTCCGCCGGGAGCTCCGCCGGCGACACCACGCCCGGCGCGCTCCCCGGCGCGGCCTCCGCCCACGCGGCGCGCGCGAGCGGCGCGAGCTCGTCCGCCACGACGACGCGCGGGGTCATCAGGCGAAAGACCCCCACGAGCTCCGCGTGCTTGTAGGCCGGGTTCAGAATGGCCGCGATCGCGCCGAGGGCGTTCGCCGCGAGCCACGCGAAGAGCGTCTCCGGACGGTTGCCGAGGAGGACGGCGACCCGGTCCCCCTTCCCTACGTCACGCGCCGCGAGGCCGACCGCGTATCGGTCGACCTCGCGCGTCACCTCCCGGAGCGTCCACGCGCGCCCCTCGAAGAAGAGCCACGGGAGGTCGCCGTCACGCGCGGCGCGCCACGCGAGGAGCGCCGGGATCGTCTCGGGGAAGGACGCCACGCGCTTCGTCAGGCGGGCGTGAGCCGCTCGTTGGCGTCCGCGGCCCCGAATCGCTCGGCGCCGAGGTCCTCGGCCCGCCGGAAATGAGGCTTCATCGCTCTGCTCCTCGCGTATGCTTTCGAGCCACGGATCATAAGCGCCGTGGCGGCGCGCACAAGCGGACAAGGCAGGGCCGGCATGGGACGACGCTTTTCGGTTCGACGCGGCGCGTCCCGCGTCGTGTTCGGCGCGGGCGCCTCGGCGGATCTCGGCCGCGAGGCCGACGGGCTCGGCGCGAAGCGGGTCTTCTTCGTGTGTACGCCCGGCCGAGCCAAGGACGCGGCGGCGATGGCCGACCGGCTCGGCGATCGCGGGGCCGGCGTCTTCGCCGAGGCGCGCGAGCACGTGCCGGCGGCGACGGTGAAGGCCGCGCGGCGCGCGCTCGCGGCGGCAGGCGCGGACGTCGTCCTCGCCCTCGGCGGCGGCTCGGCGATCGGTCTCGCGAAGGCGCTGGCCATGCAGGGCGACGTTCGCGTCATCGCCGTGCCGACCACGTACTCGGGCTCGGAGATGACGCCCATCTGGGGCGTGACCGAGGGCGGCGTGAAGCGCACGGGCCGCGACGAGCGCGCGCGCCCGGTGCTCGTCGTGTACGACTCCGACCGCACGGCGACCCTCCCTACGGCCGTCGCCGTCGCGAGCGCGTGGAACGCGATGGCGCACGCCGTCGAGGCGCTCTCGATGGAGGACGCGGATCGCGCCGCGCACGCGGTCGCCGAGGAGGCGCTTCGCCTGCTCGCGGCGAGCGTCCTCCGCTTGGCCGGGGGCGAGCCCGACGCCGCCGCGCGCGAGGAGGCGCTCGAGGGCGCCTACCTCGCGGGCGCCGCGTTCGGTGACGCGGGCGCTGGCCTTCATCACACGATCTGCCACGTCTTGGGCGGCATGTTCGACCTGCCGCACGCCCCTACGCACGCCGCGATGCTCCCGCACGTCGTGCGCTTTCACCGCGCGGCGTCGCCCGCGGCGATGAGCGCGATCGCGCGCGCGCTCGGCGTCGTCGATCCCGTCCTCGGCCTCGAGCGGCTCGCGCGCGCGACCTTTGCGCCGACGAGCCTCGCGGCCCTCGGCATGCCGCGCGACGGCATCCCGCGCGTCGTGGAAGCGCTCCTCGCCACGCCGGCGCTGACGCCACGCGCGCTCGAGCGCGCGCCCTTGACCGCCATGCTCGAGGGGGCCTTCGCCGGAGCGGCCGCACGGGCCTCCGCGGCGCTGGCGCCTCCCCTGCGCGCGCCCGAGCACGTCGCGACGCAGCCCGGCTTCGGCGGCACGCACGACTCGGAGGCGCTCCCGGGCGCGCTGCCGCGCACGCAGAACGCGCCGCGCATCGCGCCCTACGGCCTCGTCCCCGAGCTCGTGAGCGGCACGCCCTTCACCGTCCGCAACGCCGACAACTCGCGCGTGTGGCTGTACCGCGTGCGCGCGTCGTTCGCGCACGGCGAGCTCGTGGAGCTGCCGCCCGGCGCGTTCCTCTCGCCGCTCGCCGGCGTCACGCCGAACCGCACGCGCTGGCGCCCGATGCCGATCCCGGCCGCGCCGGCGCGCGTCGACTTCCTCGACGGCCTCGCCACGCTCGGCGGCGCCGGCGATCGCGCCGCGGCGGGCGCGGGATACCTCGTGCACATGTACGCCGCCAACGCGGACATGGGCGACCGCTCCTTCTCGAGCCAGGACGGCGATCTTCTCCTCGTGCCCCAGTCCGGTACGCTCGACGTGCGCACCGAGCTCGGGTGGCTGCGCGTCGCGCCGGGCGCGTGCGCGGTCATCCCGCGCGGCCTCAAGTTCGCGGTGGGCCTCCCGGACGGCCAGGGGCGCGGCTGGATGTGCGAGGCCTACGGCCGCCGCTTCCGCCTCCCCGAGCGCGGGCCCATCGGCTCCAACGGCCTCGCCGACGCGCGCCACTTCCTCGCGCCCGTGGCGTCGTACGAAGACCGCCTGTGCCCGGACGGATTCCAGATCGTGACGAAGCTCGGCGGCCGCCTCTTCGCCGGCGTGCAGGAGCACTCGCCGTTCGACGTCGTCGCGTGGCACGGCGTGCACGTCCCGTTCTCGTACGATTTGTCGCTGTTCTCGCCGATGGGCGCCGTGAAATTCGACCACCCGGACCCGTCCATCCTCACCGTGCTCACGAGCCCGCTCGACGATCACGGCCGCGCGCTCGTCGATTTCGTCGTCTTCCCCGGCCGGTGGGACGTGCTCGAGCACAGCTTCCGCCCGCCGTTCATGCACCGCAACGCCGCGAGCGAGATCAACGGTGTCGTCCTGACGCCGAGCCCCTCGCACGGCTACGATCCCGGCTGCACGTTCCTGACGCCGCTGCTCACGGCGCACGGCGTGTCGACGGCGACCTACGACGCCGTCTGGGGCATGAGCGCGGAGAACGCGGAAGGCCCGCGCCGCCTGCCCGACGAGTCGCTGTGGATCATGTTCGAGTCCGCGCTCCCCTTCGAGCCGAGCGCGTGGGCGAAGGCGTCGCCGCTCGTCGATCCGAGCTTCGCGGCGCTGTTCGAAGGGATGCGCACGCGCTTCGACCCGAGCACGATCTGAACGCGTCGCCCGCGCGCCTGCGCCCGCGACACGGCACCTCGAGCCTCGCCGTCTCGATCAGGGGATGAAGACCGTCCCCGTCAGGTAAGTGTAGTGTGCAAAGTCCGAGGGCGCGTAGGTGCCGCCCTCTAGCAGGCGTCCGCGCGCCTGTGCGGCCATGACCGCCTTCGCGCCGGCGCCGAGCGCGAGGAGCGAATAGCCGGCGCCGAGCTCGAGCGCGGACCACGGGCGGTAGCGCGCGCCGAGGTCGATCTCGTGCCCGAGCTCCGATCCGTGCGGCTCCGGCGCGCGCCCGATCGCCGTGAGGTAGCCCCCGAGCCAGTCGCCGCCGCTCTCCGCCATGTGCGCGTAGCGGTACTCGACGCCGACCTGCGCGCCTTCGGTCGGCGCGACGGACACGCCGCCGTGCGCCTCGATGAGGTTCGACCACGCGAACACGTCCATCGCGCCGTGCCACGCGTGGACGTCGGGCAGGATCGGGTCGAACTGCTTGTACGTCCCGCCGCCGTCGTCGCCCGACGCGTAGCTGCCGCCGACGCGGACGGTAGGCGACCACGCGACCCCGTCGAACGTGCGCGCGCCGTAGGCCGCGGCCGCGAAGGCGCGCCGGTCGGCTCCGCCGCCGAAGCTGCCGCCGCCGACCTGGCCGAGTTGGTAGGCGCCCTCGACCGCGTATTTCCAGCCGCGCTGATCGCCGCTCACGCGAAGGCTGCCGGTGTACGTCTCGCCCGAGTCGCGGGCCTGCGAGAAGCGCGACGCGTCGGTCGCCACGCGCGAGCCCCGCGCCACGCGGGCGAGCGCCGCGAGCTCCACGCGGAGGAGCGGATCGATCGGCCACGCCGCCTGCGCGCCATAGAGCTCCGCGCCAGCCGCCGTCGGACCAAACGCTTCGCCCGCCGCGACGCCGAGCGGCGACGGCGCCGCGAGGATCGCGGCGAAGATCTCGAGGTCCACGACGCCGATCGGCGCGCGCGCCCGCGCCGCGTCGAGCGCGCGACCGACGGGCGCCCAGTCCGCCGCGCCGACGAGCCGCCCGTCGCCCCACGCCAACGCCTGGCGCCCGACGCGGAGAGACCACGGGCGCGCGCTCGACGTGCGCGCATCGACCCACGCCTCGTGCGCGCCCAGCTGCGCGAAGGCGCGCGACCGGCCGAGCACGCCCGTCGGCGACGGCGCGCCCCACGCGTGCGCGTCCTCCAGCGTGAATTGCGCGCGGAGCGCGCCGTGCTCGGCCCCGAGCCCGAGGCGCGCACGCTCGAACACGCCCCACGCGTCGCGCACGCGCACGCCCGCGCCGCCCAGACTGTCGGAGCCGCCGAGGTCGACCGGGTCGCGCCGGTACTCGCCGCGCGTCCGCACCTCCAGGGTCGGCGCGAGCTGCCAGTCGCCGATGGCGAGCGTGGTCGGCGCTGGAGGGGGCGACTGGGCGAGCGCCGCCGAGGCCATCGTCAGCCCCACCGCGAACGCCAGGGCATGGGCCAGAAGCACGCGCGCTCTCACGTGCGCGACGCTACCATTTCACGCGCTTTCGCGAGCAACTTGTCGCGCTCGTTGAGCGCGGGATCGTTGATCACGATCTCGAGCAGCGCCTCGAGCAGCTCGCCCAGAATCCGCCCCGGCGCGAGCCCGAGCTCCTGCATCAAATCGCGCCCGTTCACCTTGAGGTCGCGCGTGGAGAGCGCGGCCCCCTCGGCCAAAATTCGCGCGACGTGCGCGCGCAATCCATTCAGCGCGTCGAGATCCGACGGCGCGGGACGCCCCTTCGAGCGCACGTCCGCTTCGTTGAGCGTGTACAGATCGGCGAGCCGCTCTTTGCCGACGCGCCGCACCCACCGCCGCACCGCGGCGTCCGTCCACTTGTCATAGTGGAACAGGTGATGGCGAACGAGATGCACGATGCGCGCGCGCTCGTCGTTCGAGAAGCGCAGTCGCTGGCAGATCGGCTCGGCGATCTCCGCGCCGACGCGATCGTGGTCGTAGAACGTCCAGTCCTTGGTCTTGTCCCCCATCGCGCGCGTCGCCGGCTTGCCGACGTCATGGAGCAGCGCCGCGATCCGCAGCACCGGATCGCCCACGCACGCGTCCATGCACTCCATGCCGTGCCTCCAGACGTCGTACGCGTGGTGCCGATTCTGATCCATCCCGACGCCGAGCAAGAGCTCGGGGCATGTCACCTCGAGGATGCCTGTCTCGCGCATCACCTCGAACGCGCGCGAGGGACGCCGCGCCTTCATCGCCTTGACCCACTCGTCGCGAATGCGCTCGTGGCTGACCTTGCGGTACGTCCCCAGCGTCGGCGCTATCGCCGCGCGCGTCGCCGGGTCGAGCTCGACCTCCAGCGTCGCGACGAACCGCGCGGCGCGGAGCACACGCAGCCCGTCCTCCCCGAAGCGCTGGAGCGGGTCGCCGACCGCGCGCAGCACCCTCGCCGCGAGATCCCGCTGCCCGTCCCACGGATCGATGACGGTCCCGTCCAGCGGGTCGATCGCGATGGCGTTGATGGTGAAGTCGCGGCGCGCCAAGTCCGCGGCGATGTCGCTCACGAAGTGCACCGCGTCGGGCCGGCGCCCGTCGGAGTACGTCGTCTCCCCGCGGAGCGTCGTCACCTCGTAGTGCTTGCCGCCGACGACGACCGTGAGCGTGCCGTGCTCGATGCCCGTCGGGATCGCGCGCGGGAAGATCCTCGTGAGCTCGTCGGGCTTCGCGTCGGTGCACAAATCCCAGTCGGCGACGGCGCGTCCGAGCAGCATGTCGCGCACGCACCCGCCGACGATCCAGCTGCGCTTGCCCGCCGCGCGCAGCTTGTCGCAGAGGCCGAAGACGTCTTTCGGAACTTGAGAGAGCTCGACCTGCGTCGTCACGCGCACCAATCCTTAGCACACGAAACAACTTCGTGGTAACCCCAGTTTATGCTGGATTTCACCGAGGAACAGAAGCTCGCGCAATCGACGATTCGCGCCTGGTGCGCGGGGCACCTCGAGCCGCACGTGCTCGCGATGGAGAGCGGCGAGAAATCCATCTACCCGGTCATGCGCGAGCTCGCCGGCACGTTCGGGATCCCCGACATGGCGCGCGCGGCCTTCGCGAAGATGAAGGAGCGCCGCGCGCAAAGGAGCGAGGAGCGCGCGGCGGCGGGCTTCAAGGGGCTCGGCGACGCGGCATTGATGGCCATCCTGACGATGGAGCTCTCGCGGTGCTGCCCCGGCTTCGCGCTCGCGTTCGGCGCCACGCTCGGCCTGTTCGGCGGCGCCGTCATGGCGCGCGGCACGCCGGAGCAGAAGGAGAGGTGGGCGCTCCCGGTCTTCACGCTCGAGAAGATCGGCGCGTGGGCGCTGACCGAGCCGGGCGCTGGCAGCGACGCGTTCGGCTCGATGAAGACGGTCGCGCGCAAGGACGGCGCCGGCTACCGCATCTCGGGCAGCAAGACGTTCATCACCAACGCGCCGTTCGCCGACTGCTTCGTCGTTTACGCCAAGGTGGCGCAGGCCGGCGGCGACGCGAGCGACGTGAAGGCGTTCATCGTGGAGCGAAGCGCCAAGGGCGTGGCGACGAGCGCGCCGTTCAAGAAGATGGGCATGCACGCGTCGCCCACCGGAGAGATTTTCCTCGACGACGTCTTCGTGCCGGCAGACCAGCTGCTCGGCGGCGAGAGCGGCGACGAGACCGCAAAGAGCGCGCGGGACGCCGCCAAGAGCAGCCTCAACCAAGAGCGCTTCGGCATGACACCGATGTGCGTGGGCATCGTGGATCGTTGCCTGGAAGAGTCCGTGAAGTACGCCCGTTCGCGCGAGCAGTGGGGGCGCCCCATCGCGACCTTCCAGCTCGTTCAGGAGAAGCTCGCGCGCATCTACACGGCGCGTTCGATCATGTTCGCGCTCCTCCTTCGGCAGCTCGAAGCGGGCGAGACCGGCACGCCGCTGTCCGCCGCCGAGGCGAGCGCGTCGAAGCTGTACTGCGCGCGCGCGACGACCGATTGCGCGATGGAGGCCGTGCAGCTCATGGGCGGCGCGGGCTATATGACCGGAAGCGTCGTGGAGATGCTCGCGCGTGACGCGAAGCTGTTTCAAATCGGCGGCGGCACCGACGAGATCCAAATCCTGCGCATCGCGCGCGAGCTGCTGGAAGGCCGCTGACTTCCGAAACGGCGCGAACCGCGCTAGCCAAGGGGAGCGTCATGCTCTCGCGCGCCGCGACACTGTCTCTCATCCAACTGGGCATCGGGTTCATTGGTGCGGCGGCGTGCGGCGCGCGCACGGACCCCGCGGACATCCGGAGCGTCGTCGGGTCGTCGGGGAGCGGGGACGACCGCGAGGGTGGCGCGAGGGGTACGCCCGACGGCGGCCGGTGCGAGCATCTGACGGCGATCGGCGGTCCGGTGGTCGTGCTCGACGCGATCGGCGCGTCGTACGAGGACGCGACCGCCGTCGCGCGCCTGGGCGGGCTCGACGTCGTCGCGTTCCGCCTCGGAGCGACGGACCCAACGGCCTACGTCGCGCGCCGCGTACGCGTGACGGGCGGTGTGGTGACGGTCGAGGGCGCAGAGGTCGTCGTGGGCCCGAACGCACGCGCCCTCGGTGCGGCGGCGACGGACGGTGCGAGCATGGCGCTCTGCTGGCCCGACCCCGACCTGTTCGCGCCGACGCGGTTCGCGCTGTACGCGGGCACCGATTACCGGCCCGCGACCATGGCAACGGTGGGCGCGGGCGCGGGCGACTTCTGCACGAACCTCTTCCCGTTCCACGGCCACTGGTGGGCGGCGTGGTCCGATCGCTCGACGCCCGCGGCCGACACAGTGTTCGCCGAGCTCGGCAGCGACGGCGCCATTCTCTCGCCGAAGGTCGCGGTCACGGGCCTCCACGCCGCGGCGCCGCACGGGGATGGATTTGCGATCGTGCAGCGCGCGCGGCCTGCGCAAATGACGGTCCGCTTCTGGTCACCCGCCTCCGCGGCCGAGGTCGCCGTGCCCACGGGCCAAGCCGTCGCCGACTCCGCGTGGCTCGTCTCGTCGCCGTTCGCCAGCAACGCCATCGAGCTCGGTTGGTACGCGCCCAGCGGCGCGGCGGCCGTCGTTCGCGTCTTCGAGGACGGCACGAGCGCGGCCACGACGCCCATCGACGTGGGCCCGAACTTCCGCGGCGGGCCGATCGTCGCGGCGTTCGCCGGCGAGATCGCCGTCGCGCTCGGTCGTCGCGCGGCCTCCGGCGGCGAGATCGTCGTCTCCGTTCGCGACGCCGCTGGCGCGCTTCGCGGGCAAGCGATCATCCCTACCGGCGCCCCCGTCGTCCCGCGCCTCGTCGCGATAGGAAGCACCCTCCTGGTCGTATGGTCCGAGCCGTCGCCCACGGGCGTGGGCACGGTGCGCATCCAACCCTTGGGGTGCTGACGAAGGGGGTGCGGCGACTCCCGCGCGCGGTGGGGCACCTCAGGTTTTGAGCCGGCCCGGCGCCAACTGGTAGAGCCCATTGGTAAGACCAATTGGTTCTACCAATTTGTCCCACCACCGATCCGCCCGACGGCGCCCACCGCGCGCCCCAGCGGGGCGCGCAGCGCCGTCCCCCTCGCGCTACCTCATCACTCCGCGGCGTTCGCCACGTCGCGGGGCTGCTCCGCCTTCTTCGCCTTCGCGGACTTCCGGAGCTCCCGGAAGAACGCGATGTCCGTCTTGACGCGCTCGACGGTCTCCGGCGCCTTTTGCGCCGCGCCCTTCACGAACGCCACCACCATGTGCGGGCTCTTCTGCACGACCTCGCGGCTCTTCTGCCCGAGTCCGAGCAGCCGGTTCTTCCACCGCGTTGCGCGCGACTGCGTGATGTACGGCGCAACCTGGGCGACGATGTCCGCGCCGCTGCCGGCGTACGCGTGCGGCGCCTTGTGAAGCGACGTTCCGTACCGCGGGTTCGCCTCGATGAACGCGCGCACCTGCTCCATGGTGACGCCGTTCTCCTGGAGCGCGCGCTCCATCTCGGCGACCGCGGCCTGCTTGGCCTTGAAGAGGTACATCTGCACGCGCGAGTAGAAGTTCACGCGGCCGTCGCCGCTCGTCTCGACCGGGCAGAAGATCGTCCCGGGGAACTTCTCGGTGATGGCCGACTGCACGCCGTCCGACACGCCCGCGCTCGGCATGCAGCCGAACGGCTTCACGCTCAGCGTCATGTGCGCCTTCGCGTGGACGACGTTCATGATCAGCTTGCCGACCTCCATGTGGCCTTCGCCGCCGCGGAGATCGTTGTTGTAATACTGGTGGCTGATCTCGGCGATCTTGTTCATGTCCGGCAGGTGGTAGCCGTAGAGGCCCGCCGCGTGCGCGAACGTCTGGAAGAGGCCGCGCACGGCGATGCCCGCAGCGCCCACGCCGACGAGCTTCTTGGCGACGCCGAACGGATCCTCCGCGAGCGTGCCGAGGCCGTAGTACGAGGTGTCCGCGCCGCGGAGCTCGTGGCGCTCCTTCGTGTCGTGGTTCACCTCCCAGAGCGAGTAGAGGAGCCACGCGGTGACGAGCTGCACGTCCGGCTCGGCGCCCTCGCTCTCGAGGAAGCGCTGGAGCTGGTAGTTGCCGTCGCCCTCGGTCGTCATCGCCCAGAACTCGCCGATGATGCTGACTTTCGGCTTCGGCTGGAGGCGATCGACCTTCACGGCCTCGAACATCGGCTTCACGGCCCAAAGGGTGCGGAGGATGTTCTCGTCCTTCGAGAGGGCGTCGTAGATGTGCTTCTTCGCGCGCTCGAGGGCCTTGTCCGTGTCGCCGACGTTCACTTCGTACGGGCGAATGCGGTAGGCGAGCGCGTTGATGACGTCGCCCGCGACGATGCCCTTCACGATGGCCCAGAAGAACTTCGGGTTCATCTCGAGCCCGCTCTCCTCGCCCGTCGCCTGCTTCAAGCCGCCGCTCTGCTGGAACAGCATGACGCGGAAGCCCTCGAAGCCGGCGTCACGGAGCGCCTTGCGGTACTCGGTGACGTACATGCCGAAGCGGCACGGGCCGCACGCGCCAGCGGTCAAGAAGGCGTACTTGTCGACGACCTCCTGGCTCGTGAGCCCGTGCTTCTCGCGGAGCGTGCACAAGAACTTCACGAGGTTGCCGACCGTGAAATACGTGGGGTTGCACTGGCCGCGGTTGCCGAACTCCTTGCCGTACTGGAGCGCGTCGTTGGCCGGCACGTCGAGCGTCACGACGTTGTAGCCGAGGTGCTTGAGGCCGCCCTCGACGAACATGTCCTGCGCCATCGTCAGGCCCCCGATGAGGAGCGTGATCTTCGACTTCTGGCTCTTGGTGAAGGTGAGCCCGGCCATTTGCTCGACCCACTGATCGGTCTTGGTGTCGAGGCCGAGGCGCTTCATCTCCTCCTCCTCGAACTTCTTCAGCTCGGCATCCATGTCGATGACCGGCAGCGCGCGCTTGTCCTTGAGGCCCGAAAGGTTCGTGGTTCCCATGTCGATATTCCCCTTCATTCCCCGGTCGCTTCGAGAGAGGTCTTCTCTTCGATGCGCACGATTCCACTGGCGGTCTTCTTACCCAACTTAACGATATTCTGCGTCAGCACGCCGTCGCCTTCACGGCGCTCGCCGCGTGGCGCCGGCGGCGCCTCGTACGCGGCGAGCTTCACACGGAGCTCTTCGATCTGCTGCTCGATCGCCGGATCGGTCTGGTGACGCGCGACGATCTGCTCCTTGCGAAGCTCGAGGAGCTGCAGGCGCTTCTCGTCGATCTTGCGCATCAGCTCGCCCTTGCGCTTGCGTGTATCCTGCAAGCGCTCCTCGTGCAGGCGCAGCGCGTGGGCGTACGTCTTCACGCGGATCTTGATGCTGCCACCCGGCTTGTTCGCGTCGATGTCGTGCAGCGCGGCGTACGGGGTCTTGCTCGTCTCGATGATCGAGTCGATGAGGCCGTACACTGGCGCGTCGTGGCCGCACTTGAAGCTCGAGAGATCCAGCACGACGACGTTCGGGTGGTGGGCGGCGAACGCCGCGGCCCAGACCTTCTGCGCGCTGTTGACCGAGTAGTTCTCCGGCCAGATGTGATTGAGCTCGAGGGGCGTCTTGATGACGCCGCTCTCGAGCTCCTCCTTGTAGTAGCGATCGAGGTACTCACGATCCTTCGGGATCGAACGCACGCTGAGCACCGGATAGCCGCGGACCTGGAACTCCTCGGGGATGCCGTGGTTGAGGCCCGGGTCGGAGTGGTAGGGGCGGCCGATCATGAGGATCGCGACGCGGTCCTCGGCCTCGACGGTCTCGAGGATCGCGCGCCCCTTGTGCTCGACGTCCTTGTCGAACGCGTTGAGCGCGATCCACGCCTCTTTGCACGCGAAGTCGTTCTCGTCCTCGGTGACGCCGAGGCGCGGACCGAAGACGTCGAAGAGGCGCTTGGCCATGAGCGTCGGCTCGACGAACGACAGCGCCGGATCGAGGTACTCGATGCCGCGCGTCGCGAAGAAGTCGACCTCCTTCGTGAAGGCGGCCTTCATGACCTCCGGCGCGCCGGCCACGATGGGGCACGACGAGTTGTCCATCGTGTCCTTCACGAAGTTCATCACGTGCGTGAGGATCGGGAAGAAGATGTACTTGAGCGGGCGCTTCTCGGTGTGCGCCTCGAAGAGCAGATGGTGGATGTGCGCTTGCGAGACCTTGCTCGGGTAGCACGGGTCGATCGAGCCGTACTTCCCGCCCTCGACCCACATCTCCTCGGTCGTCTCGTCGCTGAAGACGACGTTGTTCTTCGGGAGGCCGAGGGCCTCGAAGTACGTGCGGAACCACGGGCCCGTCGAGTACAGGTTGAGCACGCGGGGGATGCCGATGCGGATCTTGCGGCGCGCGGCCCACGACTCGGCGCTCGAGCGCCTGAAGGGGCGCGTGACCTCGACGCGCTTGGCGCCGAAGATGCCCTTCTTGATGATGACGTCCTTGAGCGGCGAGCCCTCCGCCGGCATCGGCGAAGACTCGTAGACGTGCATGAACGCGCGCTTGGCCTCGTAGTCCACCATGTTGGGGAACTGCGCGGCGAGCTTGCGCCGCTCCTCGACGAGGCCGAGCATCGCGTCCTTGCTCTCGACGGTGCCCTTCTCGCACGAGAAGCCGGCGATGTAGCGCGAGGTCGAGCCGTCGGTGCGGCGCGTGTCGATGAACGTGCGCTTGCACTCGTTCGGGCAGAAGTGACACACGGTCTCTTCGTCGTTCTTGCTCGTGTACTCGAGCGCGATCGCCGCATCGATGCCGATGAACGTCGAGGTCCCCTTGCGCTTCACGACGCGGAGGGTCTCCATCGCGGCGCCGATCGCGCCGGCCTCGCCGGTGTGCGGGTGGACGAAGACCTCGGCCTCCGGCACGCGCTCCTTGATGTAGTCGACCTGCGCCTTGACGGCCGCGAGGTTGTATTGCGTGCCGCCCTGAAGCACGAATTTTTTTCCGAGCGACGCCATGCGCGGGATCTGCACGACGTACTGCCAGACGTTCTTCGGCAGGACCTGCGCGAGGCCGGCGAGCATCTCTTCTTTCGAGAAGCCCTCCTTCTGGAAGTTCACGCGGTCGGTGTCGAGGAAGACGGCGCAGCCGTAGCTGAACTTCGGCGCGAGCTCCGCCTTGAACGCGACCTCGGCGAACTCGGTCACCGGAACGCCGAAGCTGTCGGCGGTGGCCTGCAGGAGCATGCCGTTGCCGGCGGAGCACGAGTTCGAGAGGCGGAAGTTGGCGATGTCGCCGTTCTTCATGAAGAGGACTTTGATGTCCTGCCCGCCGATGTCGCAGATGACGTCGACGTCGCCGAAGAA
>JAYVXL010000485.1:0-1510 GCA_043785185.1 Myxococcales bacterium | reverse complement strand
GGCGCGCCGATCGTCCTCGAGCCCGGCGTGGCAGCGACGGTACGCTGGGAGACGCCGCGCTGAGATGGATCGCGCACGCGCCGCGATCGTGGTCGTGCCGCTCGCCGCGTTCGCGACGCTCGGCGTGGGTCTGCGCGTCGGCGCCTCGGACGCGCTGCGCGGCGCGGTCGTCTACGCGGCTCCAGTCGGCTCGGACGCGCAGGCGCTCGCGTGGCAAGTGGCGACGCTCTCCGACGATCAAGGCGTACGCGAGGCGCTCGCGCTCCCCGACCTGACGGTCACGGCGACGCGCGGCGCGGACACAGCCGAGTGGCGCGGCGCGAGCAACGCCGACGGAATCGCCGAGGTTCGTCTCACGCTGCCCGACCTGCGCGAAGGCGACGCGGTGCGCCTCGCCGTGCGCGCGGGCGGGGTGGCGCTCGCGGACGGGCGCACCGTAGTCCCTCCGGGTTGGAAGGACGTCGCGCGCACGCTGACGGCGCGCGCGACGAAGCGCGACGGAGCGATCGTGCTCGACGTGGCGCCGCTCGGAGGGCGCCTCGCGGTCGGCTTTCCCGGCTCGCTCTGGGTGCGCGCGACCGATGGCGAGGGACATCCGCTCGAGGCGGCGACCATCGACGTCGAGCCGGAACCGGGCCTCGAAGTGGCGGCGCCGCGCGTCGCGACGTGCGCGTCGGGCTGGGCCGAAATCATCGCGACGCCGACGTTCCACACTGCCGGCCTGTCGTTGCACGCGCGCGCGGCGGAGGCCGACGGACTCTGGTACGGCGCGGTCCCCGTGGCCGGCGGTGCGAGCCACGTCGCCGTACCGCTTCGGCTACCCGCGTGGCAGGCGCGCACTCTCGACGTGTTCGCGGCCGGTACGCGCGGCGCCGTGTACGCGGAGGTCGACGACGCGCGCGGCCGCATCGCTGCGCAGATCCTCGACGCGCCTCGCGGCGGTCTCGCGCTGCCGGCGCTTGCGCCCGGACTCTATTGGCTCGTCACCTCGTCGGAGCCGCGCGGTGCGGAGCTGCTCGCCGGCGCTTCGCTCGCGCGACCCGTCCTCGTCGAGGCGCCGGCGAGCGCGCGCGGCGCGTGCGACGTTGGTGCGGCGCTCGTCGCCGGCGGCGCCGTGGGCTTTCCGCGCGAGATCGCGCTCGACGGCTTCGCGGACCAGCGCGCGCGCGCCCGCGGACGCCACCGGCTCGGGGCAACGATCGGCCTCGCGTCGCTCATTGTCGCAGCGGCGCTGGAGGCGCTTCTCCTTCTGCGCGCCGCCCAGCGCGGCGCGGGGCTCAGCCCGGCGCTCACACGCCGCGCGCCGGCCGGCAGCTTCGTACTCGCGCTCCTCGCGGGGATGCTGGGGTTCGCGCTCCTCGCGGCGCTGCTGCTTTACCGGGGAACATGAGGCGCGGGCCCGCATTTCGCCGCGGTCAGTCGTCGGGATGGCCGGTTGGGTAGACGAGGGCGGAGGTGTCGCCGAGCTGCTGGGCGATGTGGCGATTGGCGAAGTAGACGTCGTCGAGGA
>JAYVXL010000484.1:0-5222 GCA_043785185.1 Myxococcales bacterium | reverse complement strand
GCAGGGTGATGCGGAACGCCGCGCCCGGCAGGTCGCTCACCGAGATCCGGATCGTGCCCCCGTGGGCCTCCGCGATGCCGCGCGCGATGGCGAGGCCCAGACCGGCGCCGCCCGCGGCGCGTCCGCGGCTTCCCTGGCGGTAGCGATCGAAGATCATCGGCCGCTCCGCCTCGGCGATGCCCGGCCCGGTGTCGGCGACGTCGAAGAAGACTTGCCCCTCTTCGAGCCCCGCGCGAACGCGCACCTTCCCGCCGCGCGGCGTGAACTTGAGCGCGTTGGCGACGAGGTTGTCGATCGCCTGGCGCAGCTTCAGCGCATCGACGCGGATGGCCTGGTCGCGCGAGCCCTCGAACGTGAGCGTGACCTTTCGGCGCGCCGCGATCGGCGCGAACGCCGCGAGGGTCGGATCGATGAGCGTGCCGACGGTGACCGGGCGCGGCTCCACGGTGAAGACGCCCGCTTCGAGGCGGCTCGCCGCCAGCACGCCGTCGATGAGGCGCGCCATGTCCTTGCACAAGCCGCGGATGGTCGCGACCGACGACCGGCGCTCGTCCGCGGCGAGATCCTCGGAGTCGAGCACCTCGGCGACGAGGCCGAGCGACGACAGCGGGTGGCGCAGATCGTGGACGAGCATCGCGATGTGATCGCGGCGCTGCGCGTCGAGCATGCGGCGCAGGCGGAACGTCTCGAGCGCGGCGCGCGTGCGCGCGAGGAGCTCGCGCGCGTCGATGGGCTTGGTGAGGTACGCGTCGGCGCCCTCGCGGAGCCCCTCCTCGATCGCCTGCGGTTCGCGGCGCGCCGCCGTCAGCATGATGACCGCGGGCCCGCCGCCGCGCCGCGCGCGCAACCTCCGCAGGACCTCGTGGCCGCCCATGCCCGGCATCGACACGTCGAGGAGCACGAGCTCCGGCTCGCGCTCGTCGACCGCGTCGAGCGCGGCTTGACCGCTCGCCGCCACGCGCACGCGGTGACCGTCCTCGCTGAGGAGCGCCTCGTACAGGGCGAGCGCGTCGGGGAAGTCGTCGACGAGCAGCACGTCGCCCGACGCGGGGTCGAGGCTGGTGAGCGACGGGCGATCGGCGCCGTCCGTCACGACAGCACCTGCGACGGGCGGTCCGTGGCCTCGTCACGCGCGGTGGGGTTCTCGCGCGGCAAGACCAGCGTGAACGTCGAGCCCTTGCTCTCGATCGACGCGACCTCGATCTCGCCGCCGAGCGCGCGCGCGAGGCGGCGTGACAGGGCAAGGCCGACGCCGGTGCCCGCGTACCTGCGACCGTCGCCGACGTCGAGCTGGTGGAACTCCCGGAACAGCTCGCCGATCGCGCGCGCCGGAATCCCGACGCCGGTGTCGCTCACGGAGAGGCGGATCTCCGCCGACGTCGCGCGCATCGTGAGGACCACCTCGCCGCTGTCTGTGAACTTGATCGCGTTGGACAGGAGGTTCAGCAGAATCTGCCGAACGCGCTGGGCGTCGGTCACCGTCTCGACGATGGGCTCCGGCACCTCCGCGGCGAGGCGGAGATCTTTTCCGTTACGCAGGCTGTCGACCTCGGCCACGCACGCGCGCGCGAGCTGACCGACGTTCACCGGCGCGAGGCGCACGTCCATGCGGCCCGCCTCGGCCTTGGCCAGGTCGAGCACGTCGTTGATGAGCGAGAGCAGGTGCTCGCCGTTGCGCTTGATGCGCTCAAGCGACTCACGCGCGCGCGGGCTGAGCGTCTCCTTGGGTGACGTCGCGAGGAGATCGGCGAACCCCAAAATCGCCGACAGCGGCGTGCGCAGCTCGTGGCTCATCGATGCCAAGAACTCGGTCTTCACCTTGTTCGCGCGGATGAGCGTCTCACCTTGCTCGGTGAGCATGATGCTCTTGAGGCGCAACCGATCGTGCGTCCACGCGTTGTGCATGCCGACGCCGAGCTGGCGGGCGGCGTCGCGCACGAGGTCGCCGCGCTCCGGCTCGAACGCATCGATGCCGCCGAGGAGGAGGACGCCCGCCGCCTCCGCGCCGACGGCGACGGGCTGCGCGAGGATCCACCGCAGCTTGGCGCGTGACAGCGTGAGGTCGACCGCGGGCGCCGGCTCGCCGAGCGCGCTGCCCTCGACGAAGAGCGGCTCGCGGCGATCCATGACGTTCTTGGCGAGCCCTTCGGGGCTCAGCGCCGTGTGCTCGAGGGCGCGACCGTCGGGCGACGTCGCGTGCACCGGGACGAGCCGGTCGGCGTCGTCGAGCAGGTACACGACGCCGACCTGCGCCTCCGCGAGGCGCACGAGGCCGAGGAGCCCGGAGGTGGCGAGCGCTTTGACGTCCAGCGTCTTCAGCTCGCGCACGAACTCCGCGTACGCGCGCGCCGCGCCGTCGCGCTGCGCGAGCGCGGAGTTGGCGCGCGTGAGCTCGTCGAGCGCCGTCTCGCGATCGGCGAGCGTGCTCCTCAAGCTCGAGTCCTTCTCGAGCAGGAGCGCCGCCATCTTCGAGAGGCTGCGGCCGACGGCGCCGAGCTCGTCGCGCCGCTCCGGCAGGATCGGGAGCGGCTCGAGGCGACCGGTGGCGGCGAGCGCCTCTTCGAGCTGGGCCGCCGCGCCGGCGAGGTCGCGGGCGATCCAGATCCCGGTCACCATCGCGATGACGATCGCGGCGATGAGCACGCCCGTCGTCACCCGGCGCGACTCGTCGGCCGACTCGAACGCTTGCCGCTCGCGCGTGTTGGCGGCCTCGAGGGCCTCGCTCCGCAGCTCGGCGAGGATCTGGCGCATCTCGTCGGTGCGCGTCTTGCCCTGCGCGGTCCGCTCCGCGTCCATCGCGTCGCCGAGGCCGGTCTGCTTCGCGCGGATCTGCGGCTCGCTCACCGTCGTGATCCAGTCGCGCACGAGGCGGCCGAACGCGGCGACGCGCTCGTCCTCTTTACCGTTCTCGGCCGTCGCTTGCGCCTCGGCGAGGACGCCTTCGAGGTCGTGGCGCGCCGTCTCGTACGGCGTGAGGAACGAGCGATCGCCGGTGATGAGGTAGCCGCGCTTGCCGGTCTCGAGGTCGGCCATGATGCGAAGGAGCACCTCGGCGTCGTCGGCGAGCTTGAGGTCGTGCGCGACGAGGCGCTCGAACTGGCGCTCGAGGTCCTGGTGCGACCTCTGCGCGCGAAAGAGCCCGCCGCCGAGCACGCCCACCACGAGGAGGGAGCTCACGAGGATTCGCCAGAAGAGGGCGCTCGAAAGGAGTCGCAACGACGCGAGTCTAGGGCAAAGCCTCCGTGAAGGCGAAAAGCCGAGGGATCGGGGCCGCGTGCCCGGCGGCGTTCACCGTGCGGGGCGTCCGATCCAGGCGCCGAAGCACGCGAGGCCCCAGAGGATCGGCGAGAACGCGAGGCCGAACACGAGCGCGATCGGGGCCGCGAGCCCCAGCGCGATCATCACCGACACGAGCGCGAGCGCGCTCGCGAGCGCCGGCTCGAGGAGCGTCGGCAGGCCCGACGCGCGCGCGATGAGGAAGCCGCTGAACGGGAACGCCAGCAGCACGCCCGATCCGAGCAGGAGCACCGGCGCGGTCGTCGCCACGTCGCGCTCGTCGACGGCCGAGAAGTCGAAGTGGAGCCAGTGGCCTGCGGCGATCGAGCCGGCGAGGCCGGCGAGCATCGCGCCCATCGTGACGAGCGCGCCGATCACGATCCAGCGAATCATGATCGGCTGGTCCGCGCGGCGCAGCGCGGCCCGCACCGTGCGCAGGCTCGGCGGCTGCGAGATGTAATACGACACGCGCGACAGGCGCGAGCCGCCCTCCGCGTAGGGCGCGCGCGACGGCCGCTCGCCGCGCCGCTCGAGATCGTTCTTGCCGACCCACGCCAGCGCGCCCATCCCGAAGACGAGCGGCAGCGTGCCGACGAGCGCGCCGGGCCCGCGCCCGTACACGAAGTGCTCGTAGAGTCCATGCGCGAGGGTCGCGACGAGCCACGCGCCCCAGAAGAGCGACCCCGGCCTTTTCACCTGCTTGGAGCGGCCGAGCGCGTAGCCCCACGTCACCGCGAAGAACACGTGCGCCGGCAGCGCGAGCGCCGCGCGCGCGAGCCACACCGCGCCCGTCGGGTGATCGTGAAGCACCAGCGCGTTCTCGACGCAGGCGAAGCCGAGGCTGGCGACGCTCGCGTAGACGACGCCGTCGTACGGCTCGTCGAAGTGCTTCGAGCGGAACGCCGGCCAGACGGCGGCGACCTTGAGCGCCTCGCGCATCGGCGCCACGACGAGGAAGAGAAAGACGAGCGACCCTGCCGACCCCGCCGCCGACACGCGCGCGTCGAGGCCCGTGAACGTGGCGGCCTTGCGCTCGAGGAAGAGCGCGCCCGCGCCGAAGAGCGCGGCGAGCACGAACGTGCCCACGACGACGCGCGGCGGCTCGCGCTCCTTGTCGCTGCGGTAGACGAGCCACGCCACGAGGACGGCCGGCACGATCGCCGGAAGGAGCCATCGCAGCGCTTCGACCACGGGAGGAGCTTACGACGCGCGGCGAAACCGGGCCATTTCTCGCCGACGCGTGCGCGAAAACCGCGCGAGAGACGCACTACAGGCCGAGGTGCAGGCCGAGCCGCAAAAAGCCGCCGACTCCGAGGCCGGCGCTGCTCCCGCTGTTCGCGTAGAGCGGCTGCGCCTTGATCTGATCGGCCACCGCCGGCGGCGTCCCCGCAGGAATCGGCACCGGCGGGCGCTTCAGGAAGAGCGCCTCGCCCATGCCGGACACGCCGATCGAGAAGAGCGACGACAGGTAGTAGTCGAAGCCGAGGTCGAGGCCGCCGTTGAAGCCGTGCACGGAGACGTCGCTGCTCGGGTTCGTCGCGTTGGCGTTGCCGGGGTCGACCGACGAGCTCGAGAGCGTGCCGACGAACGAATAGCCGCCGTGGAGGCCCAGGTACGGGTCGAACTTGCTCTCGCTGAAGTGGAGCGCGACCTCGCCGTTGAGCTGCCAGAGGCTGAAGGCCGAGAGCTGGTTCAGCTTCATGCGCACCCCGGCGGCGAAGATGAGCAGGCGCAGGCCGGCGCCGAGGCCGAACGCGGGGCCCAGGCTGTTCGTCTTCTGAAGCGCCAAGTTCGACGCGTTGAACGAGTCGAGGCTCACGTACGACAGGCCGACGTCGCCGTTGACGTAGAAGAGCTCGAAGTTGCGCCCGCTGTCCTTTTTCTCGGACTCGTCGAGCTGCGCAGCGGTGCTCCTGCCGTCCTCGTTCGTCGCCCCGCCTTGCCCC